>NZ_PINZ01000021.1:0-50404 GCF_002810305.1 Halomonas sp. 141 | reverse complement strand
AGTCAATCTGGCACCGCTACGCGGTGCGCGCTTGTATCACCGCCCGACTGGGCGATGCTTTACGCGCTGTTTGGTAAGCACGGCGCTGGAGCGCTCTGCACCTCAGGATGCGGGTGGTAGCGCTCACCGCAGCGTCGTGTGTACTTGCCTTCATGGAAGGAGTTACGTGTCTGTGCCTAAAAAGGAGTGACCGCACATGAGCGACCAACAGCAACCCCCACAGCATCAGCAAAAACAGCCGGGCGATGAGCATGCCATGCGCCCCGAGCCCGAGTACATTCGCGACAGCTATCGCGGTGCCGAGAAGTTGTTGGACAAAGTGGCGATCATCACCGGTGGCGACAGCGGCATCGGCCGAGCCATTGCGGTGCACTACGCCCGTGAAGGGGCCGACAGTGTGATCGTGCACCTCAAGGAGAGCCGCGACGCCGAAGAGACCAAGCGGCTGGTAGAGGCCGAAGGCCGCCGCTGCCTGGTGCTGAAAGGCGATGTGGCCGCGCCCAGCTTCTGCCGAGAAATCGTCAACCGCACCCGGCAGGAATTCGGCAAGATCAATATCGTGATCCATAACGCAGCCGAGCAGTACGACTGGGACGACATCACCGATATCCCGGACGACCAGTTACAGCGCACCTTCCAGACCAACGTGTTCAGCCACTTCTATCTGACCAAAGCGGCGCTGCCCCATCTGAGCGAAGGCGACACCATCATCGCCACCTCCTCCATCAATGCCTTCAAGGGCAATGACACGCTGATCGACTACACCGCCACCAAGGGCGCTATTCAGGGGCTGATACGCTCGCTGGCGATGTCGCTGATGGACCGAGGCATCCGTGTCAACGCCGTGGCTCCCGGCCCCATCTGGACACCGCTGATTCCGGCCAGCTTCGATGAAGAGAAAGTCGCGGAGTTCGGCAATCAGGTGCCGATGAAACGTGCCGGACAGCCCAGTGAAATCGGCCCGGCCTACGTGTACCTGGCCTGTGAAGAGTCATCCTACATGAGCGGCCAAACGCTGCACCTGAACGGTGGCGTGATTCTGAATACCTAGCCAACCCTCTGAGGCGGCAATGCCGCCTCACCCATAGAACACGACTATCACTGCCTACCCTACTGCTTGTTACGCACCTTTATAAATACAGTCGCCACTGCCGCAACCCCGCCAAGTCCTAGTGTTGACGCGGCAACTTCATGCCCGTTCAGCCCGAGCATGACTGTAATACCCAGAAAGATAAGACCAAGGCTGTAGGCCATCCACTGCCCGCGCTTGATCTCGCTGATACTGGCATCCTGCGAGCGTATATTGGACTCAGCAATACGAGAGTTGACGGCGTTTTCTTTCTCTTCTTGCGCGTGGCGATGCGCTTGCTCCTTCTCGGCCATGGCTAAAATACGATCTGCCGCGCCGGGGCTGATGCGCTCGTATTTTTCCATTTCCGCAGAGGGTGGCAAGGGACCTGAGTAGGTCAATTGTTGAGCAATAATGCTCTGATTGTTAGAGGAGGCTGGTGATTGCTGCGATGAATCACGAGTGTGAGAGTCTGGGGAGTCGGTCATATTGCTCCATCGCCTTTTGCATATCTTTTCCAACCTTCAGAAAATCGCTGCTCAATGCCTCTGCATCGCTCTCGTGCACGACAAACTCGACAGGTTGGATTGCCTGCCGCTTTTGCGGAAAGATCGTAGTGACACTGGCAATGTGTGCGATACGTTTGAGGTTCATTACGGCATCCCTCGGTTAGTTTCTTTTACCATAGCGCAAAGTGACTCTCGTTAGGTAGTCGATAGCGCGCGTGGTGCCGGTTTTCCCCACTAACCCGCCAGATTTTTCACCAGCACCTTGGATTTACGGGCGTGGTTGTAGGCCTCGCGTTTGAGGGGGGGTAGGTCTTCCAGGCTGGCGGCGCGGAAGCCGCGCTCCACGAACCAGTGGGCGGTATGGGTGGTGAGCACGAACATATCGGAAAGCCCCCGCTGGCGGGCGCGTCGCTCCAGGGCTTCGACCAGACGCTCGCCGCGCTCGCCGCCCCGGTAGTTGCCATGCACGGCCACGCAGGCCAGCTCGCCCACGGTGGTCTCGGGGAAGACGTGCAGCGCCGCACAGCCGATCACCATGCCGTCGCGCTCGATGACCATGTAGTCGTCGATTTCATGCTCCAGGCGCTCCCGGGAGCGGGCCACCAGCATGCCACGCCGCTCCAGAGGTTCCAGCAGCTCCAGCAGGCCCGCCACGTCATTGAGCGTGGCCGGGCGAAGCTGCTCGTAGCGGTGCTGGGTGATCATGGTGCCCACACCGTCACGGGTGAACAGCTCCCCCAGCAGCGCATCATGGTTGCGCCAGGAGAGCAGGTGCGTGCGGGCCACGCCTTCCCGGGCGGCGGTGCAGGCGGCGTTGAGATGGCGCGCCAGCTCGCTGCCGGGCACGGCCTGCTGCAAGCGCGGTTCGGCTTCGAAAGGTGAAAGCTGGCGCAGCAGCGCACCCTGCTCGTCTTCCAGGCCTTCGGATTCGCCCAGCAGAATCAGCTTGTCTGCCTTGAGCGCCACGGCGGCGTGCTGGGCCACTTCCGAGGCATCCAGGTCGAACACTTCTCCGGTGCTGGAGAACCCCAGCGGCGGCAGCAGCACCAGCGAGCCCTTCTCCAGCAACCCTTCGATGGCGCTGGCGCGCACCCGGCGCACCTCACCGCTGTGATCGAAGTCCACGCCCTCACGCACGCCCAGCGGCTTGGCGGTGACCAGATTGCCGGAAATCACGCTCAGCTCTACGCCGTGCAATGGCGTGCTGGGCAGCCCCAACGAGAGCCGCGCTTCCAGCCAGAGCCGCTGGTGCGCCGCTACCTGCTCCACATGGGCCATCACGGCGCGGTCGGCGACCCAGCGGCCATCCACCCGAGTGGGCTCCACACCTGCGGCCGTCAACGCTTCATGCACCTGGGGGCGAATGCCGAACACTACCACCAGGCGCACGCCCAGGGTGTGCAGCAAGGCCAGGTCCTGAATCAGCTGCTCTCCTCGGCCCGACGCCATGGCTTCGCCTTCAATCAGGATGACAAAGGTTCGCCCCCGGTGGGCATTGATGTACGGGGAGGCATTACGAAACCAGTCGACAAAGGGGAAACGTGTGTCCAAGGGCCGCTCTCCGGCAGCAGGTGAATGAAAGTGATCACGCTTACTTTAACAGAGCATAAAAAACAGCGGCACCTTCTATTGCAGCGATCTCCTCTCGAGACCGGCTGTCGAAGGTGCCGCCGTATACCCGCCAAGCGTTAGCCTGGGGAGAGGTGTATCAGCCGAACATGCCCTTGAACATGAAGAAGAACACGATGGCCAACCCCGCCCCGGCGGGCAGGGTAATCAGCCAGGACATGACGATGGTGCCGATCACCCGCAGGTTCAGCGCCGCCATGCCACGAGCCAGGCCCACGCCGAGGATCGCCCCGACCAGAGTATGGGTGGTCGAGATGGGCAACCCGGTGCCGGAGGCCAGCACCACGGTGGTGGCTGCCGCCAGCGTGGCGGCAAAGCCACGGCTGGGGGTCAGTTCGGTAATGCCGGTGCCCACGGTGGCAATCACCTTATGGCCGTAGGTCACCAGGCCCACCACGATGCCGCCACCGCCCAGCACCAGCACCCACCAGGGCACCAGCGCGGCACTGTCGATCACGCCGTCGCTGCGCACCACGCTGATCACCGCCGCCAGCGGGCCAACGGCATTGGCCACGTCGTTGGAACCATGGGCAAACGCCATGGCACAGGCAGTGAAGATCATCAGCACGCCGAACACCCGCTCCACGTTGGCATAGCCGAAGTGGTCGCTGGCGCTCTGCACGTACTTGATACGCCGCTGCATGACCACCCCGACGCCCATGATCACGATGCCGATCAGCATCGACAGCAGGAAGCTCTGGCCAAAGCCCAGGTCGAGCCCCACGTGGGTCAGCCCCTTGGTGAGAGTGACCATGGAGACGATGAAGCCTACCAGAAACACATAGCCCGGCACGTAGCGCTTGGCGGCGGCAAACGGGTCCTTGTTCTCGAAAATCAGGTACTGCACCGATTTGAACAACACGAAGCCGATGGTGCCCGCCAGCAGCGGCGAAATGACCCAGCTGGAAGCAATGGTGCCCACGCGGCTCCAGGCCACGGCTTCCACGCCCAGGCCCACGGCACCAAAGCCCACGATGGCGCCCACGATCGAGTGAGTGGTCGACACCGGCCAGCCTCGGGCCGAGGCAATCATCAGCCAGATACCCGCCGCCAGCAGGGCCGACAACATGCCGTATACCAGCAGCTGCGGGTTGGCTTCCAGCAGTGCCGGGTCCAGCATGCCGCCACGAATGGTGGCGGTGACTTCGCCCCCGGCCAGCCAGGCCCCCAGGAACTCGAAGATGACCGCAATGATGATGGCTTGCTTGATGGTGATCGCTTTCGATCCCACCGAGGTGCCCATGGCGTTCGCCACGTCGTTGGCACCCACCCCCCAGGCCATGAAGAAGCCAAACAGGCAGGCCAGAATGATAAAGATGTCGCCGTGCTGGACAATAATCTGCATGGGAGCCCCTTAGCGTGCGGTCAGGATCTGCAGGCGGCTGCCCACGCGTTCGGCGCGGTCGGAGACTTCGCCGACCCAGTCGATGATCTTGTATAGAAAGATCACATCCACGGGGGGAAGCTGGCTTTCCAGCTCGAAAAGACGGCGGCGAATCGCCACCTGCTGATCATCGGCCTGGTGCTCCAGCACGTGCAGCTCGCGGATCATGTTCTGCATCACGTCCGAGACGTTGCGCCCAAAGCCGGACTCCAGCAGGTCCTTCAATTCTTCCAACGCCTGGCGCGCCTGGGCCACGCAGGCCACACTGGTGGCCATGTACTCACGCATCAAATCGGCCAGCTCGTCGGGCACGCGCATTTTACGGCCCAGCATGATGCCGGTAATGTCACGCACCTTGTTGGCGATCTTGTCCTGTACGCTGATCAAATCGAGCAGGTCCGAGCGCGAGACCGGCAGAAACATGCTATTGGGCAGATTGAGCCGCAGCTCGGTCTTGAGGGTGTCGGCTTCGTGCTCCAGCGAGGTCACCTGCTCGCGCAGCTCGGCAGCGGCGTCCCAGTCACCGGCAAGGGTCGCTTCGAAGAACGGCAGGAGAAGGTCGGCGCATTCATTGGCCTTGACGATGTGGGCCAGCAGCGGCTGGAATGGCGAGCGGCCAAACATCGCGGAAAAAGGGTTGGAGGTTACCATAGAGCCTTTAGCCTGTTTTCGGGGAGCCTGGAAATGGCGGGCGACAGTATAAAGAGTGCGCTCGGCTTCGTCATAAAAAGTTCATTTAACCGTCATCAATACGCAACATAGACCACTTGGCAGGAAGCGTCATGACCCAACACCCTCATCCGGCGGCCCCTCAGGAAGTCGAACTGAAGCTGGCCCTGGGGCCCGGCGCGCTCGACGCGCTGCTGGCCCATCCGCTCTTGGCAGAGCCGCCCCAGCAGCAGGCCTTGACCAACACCTATTTCGATACTCCACAGGGCCATCTGGCCGCTGGCCGGGTCGCCGTTCGGCTGCGCCGACTGGGCCAGCGCGTGCTGCAAACGGTCAAGACCGCAGGCCAGGGCGGCGGCGGGCTATCGCGTCGTGAAGAGTGGGAGTGGCCGCTGGACGAGCACGCTCTCGACCAGGCCGGGCTGGCCAAGCTGCCGCCGTTTCAAGGGCCGTTGGCCGAGCAGATAGCGGCGCTGCAACCCACGCTGAGCACCGATTTCCACCGCCGTACCTGGCCGTTGGCATGGCAAGGCAGCGCCATCGAGCTGGTGGTGGACGAAGGGGAAATCGTGGCGGGTAGTGCCCGCGCCCCTATTGGCGAGGTCGAACTGGAGCTGAAAGAGGGCAGCGCCCATGCACTATGGGGATTGGCCCTGGCACTGGCAGAGCAGGTAGCACTGCGCCCTTCCGACAGCAGCAAGGCCGCCCGAGGCAATGCCCTGGGCCAGCAGCAGTGGACGCTGCCCGAGGCCAGCACCCCCAGCGCATGGCTGCATCGCGCCACCGTGGCGCTAGATGCCTTCCATGACAGTGGCCACCCCGAGCACCTGGCGGCGGCCCAACAGGCGCTGAGAGAACTGGCCCAGCACACGGCGCTGGATGACACCGCACGGCGCGAGGCCCTCACGCTGACGGCCGAGCTGGGCACTACCGGCCAGCCCACAGCGGCGTACGGCGTTGCAGCGTTGACGCTGGCCCGTCGCCTTGGTCAGCAAACCGCGCTACGCTGAAACGCATCCCCCTTGGCCGCTTATTTCAGGACGAAACCATGAGCTTTGACCTCAGCCCCGGTGCCGAAGGATTGCGCACGCGGTTATTCCACGTGATTTTCGAGTCGGATACCCCGGGGGCCAAAGCGTTCGATATCGCCTTGATCATCGCCATCCTGCTGAGCGTGGCGGTGATTCTGCTGGGCAGCGTAGAGCAGTACGCCCAGCGCTATGACACACTGTTTTTCTACATGGAGTGGACGTTCACGCTGCTGTTCAGCCTTGAGCTACTGGTGCGTCTTTACTGCCTGGAGCGGCCCACCGTCTACCTCAAGAGCTTTTACGGGGTGGTCGATGTGATTGCGATCATCCCCACCTGGCTGGTGCTGCTGTTGCCCGGCGCCCATGCGCTGGTGATCGTGCGGATTCTGCGCGTGCTGCGCATTTTCCGCATCCTGCGCCTGATGGAGTTCGTCGGGGAAGCACGGCTGCTGCTGGATGCCCTGAAGCGCAGCCTGCGCCAGATTTTGCTGTTCTTTTTCAGCATTCTGATGCTGGTGACGCTGTTTGCCGCACTGATGTACACCATCGAGTCCGACGAGGCAGGTTTCACCAGCATCCCGATCTCCATTTACTGGGCCATCGTCAGCATGACCACGGTGGGCTACGGCGACATCGTGCCCGCCACCCCGCTGGGCAAGGCCATCACCGTCATCCTGATGCTGATTGGTTACTCGATCATTGCCGTGCCCACCGGGGTATTCTCGGCCCAGGTGATCCGCTCCATCCGCGAAGACCGCTACTCGGAAGAAGCCTGCCCCGGCTGCGGCCACGACCGCCACGAAAAACGCGCCCGCTACTGCCTACGCTGTGGCACCTGGCTGGACGAAGAGAGCGAAGACCCGCGCAAGCCCAAGGAAGAACCGCCCGAGGAAGCCCCCCAACAATAACGCCAGCGCCGGGAGGTGCTGGCGTCATGGCAGCTGGAAAAAGGGCTTGTGAAAGAGAACGAGTGAAACACTACTGGAAAGGCGTGGTGTCGCCGCGCCCTTCCCGCACGATGGTCGGCGGCAGTTCGCGCAGGTCGATGACACTGGTCGGGTCCAGGTGGCAAGCGCCGCCGTCGATGATCAGATCCAGATGCGCCCCAAAGCGCTCACGGATCTCTTCCGGGTCGTTCATGGGCAGCGCTTCTCCCACCGGAATCAGCGTCACACTCATCAGCGGCTCACCCAGCGCTTCCAGCAAGGCGTGGGTAATCCGATGGTCCGGCACGCGTACGCCTATCGAGCGGCGCTTGGGGTGCAGCAGCAGGCGCGGCACTTCCGTGGTGGCATCCAGAATGTAGGTGTAAGGCCCCGGCGTGTGGGCTTTCAGCAGCCGGAACACGGCGTTGTCTACCTTGGCGTAGGTACCGATCTCGGAAAGGTCCGAACACATCAGGGTAAAGTTGTGCTTGTCGTCCAGCGAGCGCAGCCATTTGATCTTCTCGATGGCCTTCTTTTCGCCCAGGTGGCAGCCCAGCGCATAGCCGGAGTCGGTGGGGTACGCCACCACGCCCCCTTTGCGAATGATCTCGGTGGCCTGATCGATCAGCCGTTTTTGCGGGTTCTCGGGGTGAATCTGGAAATATTGGCTCATCGCTTGCTCCTGCCGTTCGGCGGTCCGTTCGTTGCACATTCGTTGGCGCGATACCTACAGCTTAGCCGATACGGCGCGTGATCACCCAGCCACCAGCATGCCCGGCGCGGCATCGCGCATGTGCGCCAGCCGAGGGTGTTCCCAGATGGGCGGCGCGGCGGTACGTGGCACCACGCTCATGCTGCCCGGGGCGGCGTGGCTGCCGGGAAAGTGAAAATCGCTGCCCAGCGAGGCGTACAGCGAGCGCTCCACCAGCTGACGCGCCAGGTCACGGGTGCTGTCCGGGTTCTGCTGGCCGCTGACCAGCTCGACCGCCTCGCCCCCTGCGGCGGTGAAAGCATCCAGCAACAGGCCACGCTTGCGCCGGGTCAGCCCGTAGCGCAGCGGGTGGGCCAGCACCGCGACGCCGCCGGACGCCACCACCCAGCCCACGACATCGGCAATCTCGGGCCAGTGGGCTTTCACATCGCCCTTCTTGCCGCTGCCCAGGTAGCGCTTGAAGGCTCCGGCCCAGTCGGCCACCACGCCTTCCGCCACCAAGGCACGGGCAAAATCCGGGCGCCCCAACGGGCGGTCGCTGCCTGCCTGGGCGCGGGCCTTGGCCAACGCATCGGGCAGGCCCATTTTCTCCAGCCGCTCGGCAATCACTTCAGCCCGCTGGATACGCGCCTGACGCTGCTGCTCCAGGCCCTCCACCAGCGCTCCCTGCAAGCCGCCCGGCATCAACGCCACCACGTGAATACCGATGCCCTGCCAGCGCGTGGATAACTCGCAGCCGGGCACCAGGCACAGGCCCGCCTGCTCGGCGGCCAGGCTGGCTTCTGCCGTGCCGTCCATGGTGTCGTGGTCGGTGAGGGCAATGTGCGTCATGCCTCGGGCGGCACACAGCGCCACCAGCTCGTCAGGCGGCAGCGCCCCATCCGAGGCGGTAGAGTGCATGTGCAAATCGACCGGGTAACGCTGATCGGCATCGAACACACGGGGCAGTGCAGGGGGAAAAGCTTCAGGAAGTCGTGGCATTAGCATGACGCCGTGTGGCGAGTTTGTCAGAATAGGCGTGTGGTACAATAGCTCGCCATGGTGCGCGTTAACCAGCACGCGGTCAATGCCGGGAGCGATTGCAAGGCTTCCCCAACCGCACTGCCTTCAAGGAGTTATCCCCATGCTGTATGCAATTATCAGTGAAGATGTGGCCAATAGCCTGGAGCGCCGACTGGCCGCCCGCCCGGACCACCTGGCACGGCTGGAAGCGCTGCGTGACGAAGGCCGTCTGGTATTGGCTGGCCCCCACCCGGCCATCGACACCGACAACCCCGGCGAAGCGGGCTTTAGCGGCAGCCTGGTGGTGGCCGAATTCGACAGCCTGGAAGCGGCCAAGGCCTGGGCGGATGCCGACCCTTACATCATTGCCGGGGTCTATGCCAAGGTAATTGTTAAGCCGTTCAAGAAAGTTTTGCCTTGACCCACAAGGGCGACTGTGGAGGGTCCGCCTGCTTTTTCACAGAGCCTGTGGAAAACTCTGTGAAAACACGGCGGACGCTTTTCTATAAGCCAGAGATAGCGCCCTGCTGAACAAATTGATCATTTTTTGACCACCTTCGTTCACCCTTCGACCACCACGGATATTCGCGTGACCCAGCGCCCCACTGACCTGCCCCCGCTGGCGGCCATGACCGCCCCGACGCTCTCCTGGAACGACGATGCCCCGCACTCTGATGCCTTCGGTGACGTCTATTTTTCCCGGGAGGACGGTCGCGCGGAAACCGAACACGTCTTTCTGGCGGCCAACCACCTGCCCCAGCGGTTTGCCGAGTGGCAGGCCCCCCGAGCATTCGTGATTGGAGAGACCGGCTTTGGCACCGGGCTGAACATGCTGTGTGCCTGGGCCTGCTTCGAACGCCACGCCCCACCAGGGGCACGGCTGCACCTGCTCTCTACCGAAAAATTCCCGTTGGGCCACACAGCCCTGGCGCGTGCCCTGAGCGCCTGGCCATCGTTGGCCAGTTATTCACAGGCGCTCTGCGCCCTGTGGCCCGATCCCGTCAGCGGCGTTCACCGTTTGCACCTGAGCGAACGCGTCACCCTGGACCTGCACTTTGGCGACACCACCGAACGGCTGGAAGCCTTGCAAGGCCAGGTGGATGCCTGGTTCCTGGATGGCTTTGCTCCTTCCAAAAACCCTGAGATGTGGCAGCCCGAGCTGTTTGCTGCCATGGCGGCCCGTTCGCGGCCCGGGGCCACCTTTGCCACCTTCACCTGCGCGGGGATCGTCAAGCGCGGCCTGAAAGCCGCAGGCTTCGCCTGGCAGAAGGTGCCTGGCTTCGGTCGCAAGCGGGAAATGCTGGCTGGCAGTATTGCCGCACCGCCTGTGGACAACCGCCGCCAGCGGACGCCGTGGTTTACGCCACCGCCCCCCCTTCGCTCACAGCACATCGTGGTGATTGGCGCAGGCATGGCCGGGAGCAGCGTGGCGGCCGCCCTGGCACGGCGCGGCCGCCAGGTAACGGTGCTGGAGCGTGAGCAACCCGGCGCGGGCGGGTCGGGTAATCGGCAGGGGGCGCTATACGTGAAGCTTGCGGTGGAAACCAACCTGCAGAGCCGCTTCTACCTGGCGGGGCTGCTCTACAGCCAGCGCTGGCTGGGCCAACTCGCGGCCGCGGGGCCACAGCAGCCGCCGCTCTGGCAGCCCTGCGGCGTGGTGCAGCTGGCCTTGAGCGAGAAAGAGGCGAGCCGCCAGCAGCGCTTCATGGCCCACCACCCGCTGCCGGAAACGCTGGTCGCGGCCAGCGAGGCCCCCGACGCACTGGCCGGGGTGCCCACGGCAGCGGCACAGGGCCTTTTTTACCCACAGGCGGGATGGGTACAGCCCAAACGGCTGTGCGAGCAACTACTGCAACACCCCGGCATCACCCTGCACCACGGGGAAGCCACGGCGCTGCACCCCACGCCAGCGGGCTGGCAGATTACCCTGGCCAACGGAGACACCCTGGCCGCCGACCAGGTGGTGATTGCCACGGCGTCATTGGCCAATGGTTTCGCCCAGACATCGGAGCTGCCGCTGCAGCAGGTGCGTGGCCAGGTGAGCGAGCTGCCGCTGCCGGAAGGCACGGCGGCTCCCCAGCGCGTGGTGTGTGCGGGGGGCTATGTCTCGCCGCCGCTGGAGGGCGTGCTCACCTTCGGCGCCAGCTTCGTGCCCAACGATGCCACCACCCACACCGCCGACGCAGACCATCAGCGCAATCTCGACGAGCTGCGCCAGGCCTTGCCCGACTGGGTCGCGGCGTTGGAGGCCGCCACAGGGCCGCTGACGCCCAGCGCCTTGACGGGCCGAGCCGCCGTGCGCGCCGCCAGCCCCGACAAGACCCCCTATGCCGGGCCAGTGCCCGACGCAGCGGCGTGGCGCACGGCCTACGCGGCGCTGGCCAAGGATGCCTCGAAGGTGCCGGAGACCCCAGGCCAACACCATAGCGGGCTGTGGATATCCACTGCCCATGGCTCTCGTGGGCTGGCCAGCGCGCCGCTGTGCGCCGAAGTGCTGGCTTCCAGCCTGTGCGATGAGCCGCTCCCTCTGGAGCAGCCGCTGGTGGACCACCTGCACCCGGGAAGGCGCCTGATCAGTGCGCTGATCCGCGCTCAGTAATCGCCCTCTTCCTCGTCATCGGCCAGCTCTCGCCCAAAGGCACGCCATTGGGCGAGCGTCATCACTTCGGTCATTTCCAGCTCCAGGTCATGGGCGATGATCAGCTCGTGACGCTCCAGCTGCCGCTTGACCTCGGCGACCCAGCCGCGCATGCCTTCGCCGGTATCGGTGGTGTCGTAACCCTGGCGGGTCACGAACGCTTCCAGCAGCGCATCCAGCGTCTCGGGCGGCAGCATGCGGGCGGGGACTTCTATGAAACGGCTCATTCGCTCTGCTCCCACGCGCTCAAACGCTCGATAAAGGTGGCTTCGTCGATCACTTCGACGCCTAGTTCCTCGGCTTTGGTGAGCTTGCTGCCCGCAGCCTCACCGGCCACCAGGCAGGTGGTCTTTTTGGACACGCTGCCCGCCACTTTGGCTCCCAGCGCCTGCAAACGTGCCTTGCCTTCGTCACGGGTCATGCTCTCCATGGCGCCGGTCAGCACCCAGGACTGGCCTTCCAGCGGCGTGGGCCCCTGGGCCACCTCGGTTTCCTGCCAGACAACCCCCGCCGCAATCAGCGCATCCAGGGTGTCGAGGTTGTGCGGCTGCCGGAAAAAGGTATGGATGTGTTTCGCCACGATGGGCCCCACGTCGTTGACCGCTTCCAGCGCGGGCGTGTCGGCCTCCTGAAGGGCTTGCAGCGTGCCAAAGTGGTTGGCCACGTTGGCAGCGGTGGCTTCGCCCACTTCACGAATGCCCAGTGCGTAAATGAACCGTGGCAGCGTGGTCTGCTTGGCTTTTTCCAGCGCATTGACCAGATTGGTGGCGGACTTTTCACCCATGCGCGGCAGGCTTTTGAGCTGCTCGACGGTCAGGTGGAACAGCTCGGCGGGGGTCTTGACCCAGTCCTGCTCGACCAGTTGCTCGATCAGTTTCTCCCCCAGGCCGTCGATGTCCATGGCCTTGCGGCTGGCAAAGTGCTTGAGCGCTTCCTTGCGCTGGGCCGCGCAGTAGAGGCCGCCGGAACAGCGGGCCACCGCCTCGCCTTCCAGGCGCTCGACTTCTGAGCCGCACACCGGGCACTGGTCAGGGAATACAATGGCGCGGGCTTCGGCTGGGCGCTTCTCGACATCGACACGCACCACCTGAGGAATCACGTCCCCCGCCCGCCGAATCGCCACGGTGTCGCCAATCATGACGCCCAGGCGCTCGATCTCATCGGCATTGTGCAGCGTGGCGTTGGACACCGTCACCCCCGCCACCGTGACCGGCTCCAGCCGTGCCACCGGGGTAATCGCGCCGGTACGGCCTACCTGAAACTCCACGTCGTTGAGCAGCGTGACTTCTTCCTGGGCAGGGAACTTGAAGGCCACCGCCCAGCGTGGCGCGCGGGACACGAAGCCCAGCTCCCGCTGGTGGCGCAGGTCGTTGACCTTGATCACCACGCCGTCGATGTCGTAGCCCAGCTGGTCACGCTTTTCGCCCAGCCGTTCACAGTAGTCGGCCACGGCGTCTGGCCCTTGCAACACGCTCAGCTCGGTGCTGGTTTTGAACCCCAGCTGGGAGAGCCTGGCCATCAAGGCGCTGTGGGTGGTATCGCCCATATCGGGCTCCAACCGCGCCGCCTGATAGGCGTGGAACTCCAGCGGTCGCGTTGCAGTGATGCGCGGGTCGAGTTGGCGCAGGCTGCCTGCTGCCGCGTTACGCGGGTTGGCAAATACCTTGCTGCCCTCGTCTCGGGCACGCTGGTTCAGCGCTTCGAACCCGGCGTGGCGCATGATGACCTCGCCACGCACCTCCACCAGCTCGGGCAACGTGCCGCCCATCAGCTTGAGCGGCACCGAGCGCAAGGTGCGCAGGTTGGAGGTAATACCCTCGCCCGTACGCCCATCGCCACGCGTTGCCCCGCTGACCAGCACACCCTGTTCGTACACCAGCGAGACCGCTGCGCCATCCAGCTTGGGTTCGCAGCTGAATTCGATCTCCTCGGGCTGGCACTCCAGGCGCTCGGCCACCCGCTGGGCGAAGGCCACGATGTCTTCCCGGCTGAAGGCGTTGTCCAGCGACAGCATGGGAATGGCGTGGGCCACTTCCGGAAAGCCTTCCGCCGGGGCCGCGCCCACTCGCTGGGTGGGCGAATCTGGTGATATCAGGTCAGGGTGTTCTGCCTCGATCTGCTGCAAACGCTGCAGTTTGCGGTCGTAGTCGGCATCGGTCAGCGTTGGCTCGTCCAGCACATAGTAGCGATAATTGGCGTCATCCAGATCAGCGCGCAGTTGGCCAATCTCTTCTAGCAGGGCGGGGTCTAGCGAACTCATGCGGGCATTCCGAAACAGATGAAAAAAAGGGGTCAGTGCGACATAAAAATGGGCAGTATTAAAAACGCGCAGCAATCGAAACGGCAATAACAAAAACACCCGCCTTCGGGTAGAAGGCGGGTGTGGCCATGACAGAAACGTTTAGCGTGCCTGTAGCTGGCGATGCAGCCGATGGCGCCGCTCGAAATCGCGCACCCGCTGGCGGGCAAACTCGATGGTTTGTGCCGTCATGACGCTGCGGTTCTCATCTTTCAATTCGCCGCCCATGTGGCGCACCACCACCATGGCGGTTTCCACCATGGCCTCGAAGGCAGCGGCACTATCCAGCGCGCCAGGCAGCGGCATCAGGAAGGTGATGCCCGGGGTAACGAACTCGTCCATCTCTTCGATGGGGAAAGTGCCGGGCTTCAGCACGTTCACCATGGAGAACTGCAGCTCGCTTTCCTCGCTTTCGGTTTCAAACCGGTTGAACACGCCCATGGTCCGGCTGTAACGCAGGCCACACGCCATCATCAGCTCCAGCAGCTTGCTGCCATCGAACCCTTCCGGGTCGCGAGACAGCACGCTGATGACGATCATCTCTTCGGCATCTGCCAGAGTTTCTCGTGCGTGCTCGCCGTTGACGTCGTGACGCAGCGCCTTCTCCAGCGTCGGGTGGGCGCGTACCACGCTGTCCCGAGCCTCGTAGGACTCATCGTAGCCCGCGTCGATATCCGCGTAAGCAGCGTCGTAACCTGTCTCGGCGGCGCTATCGGCATAATGAGCATCGTCGGCATAATGAGCATCATAGCGCGGCGAGGCATCATCATGGGCGCTAAGCGGTGCATCGAAGCGCTCGGCAGCCTCGTAGCTGTCCAGAGCCGGAGCCTTGCCACGCGTAGTGCGTTTGGCGGCAGCTTCCGTCGCCGCTAACTCGCGGGCCTGGGCTTTTTCCTGTGCGATGCGCGCTTTCTCTGCTTCTGCCGCTTCCCTGGCCACGCGGCGCTGCTCGGCTTCCAGCGCTTTGCGCTCGGCTTTCTGCTTGGCCAGCGCTTCGGCGCGCTTGGCTTTTTCGGCTTTCTTGATCGCTTTCTGTTTGCGACGCTCGATAATACGGCGCTTGAAGGAGCGGCCAATGCCTTCGAAATCGACCAGGCGGTAACGATCTACCTCGTCGTCGTCCAGCTCGTCCACGTCGCCTGCGATATCCGAACGCAGCTGCCGACGCCTGGGCGTCTCGGAGGACTTGGCAAAGACGGCATCTTCCGGCTCGGCGCGCAGCACCGGCTCGGCATCGGGTTCCAGCTCTACGGCGCTCAGCGGCGTGCTTTCCGGCGTGTCCGTGGCGGACAGAACAGGCTCGACGCTCTCAGCGGCAGCGGCCGCCGTGGCTTGGTGTTCGTCTTCGGCAGCCGGTGTGGTGGATACGGGCTCAACCGCAGGCTCGGACACCGTAGGAGCAGCCGTTTCTGGAGAAGGCTGCTGCTGGATGGCTGACTCGACGGGAACCGGAGCAGCAGACGCCACGGCGATAGCTTCAGGAGCCACAGCTTCTGGGGCTGCAGTTTCTTCTGACACCAGAGATTCTGGAGTCTTGGCTTCTGAGACGGTGCTTTCTGAAACAATGGCTTTTGAAGCGATGGCTTCTGGAGCAGTGGCTTCTGAAACAGTTGAAACAGTGGCTTCTGGAGCTACAGCTTCATGCTGAGACGTCGGCTCACCCGCGAACAGGCTGGGCTCACGGCGGGGCTCGCTATGGGCGGCTTCTCGGGAAGCAGCGGACGCTGCCTCGGGCATGACACTGTGTGCAACTGGTGTTGAGACGGGCGACGGGGACATCGACGGTTCGGCACGTGATGGAGCCGCCTTTGGGGGCTCGCTGCGCTTGGCGGTCTCACCGTTCGCTGCTGCCGCTTGGGCCACGGCAGGTTTGGAAGACTTCGAAGTAAACGACTTTGCGTTTGCGGTCACGGATTGAGCAAACGAGCGGCGGAAGTCAGAAAGGACTTTGGAAGGCCCGGGGTGGTCCTGACGCTTCAACTTGGGCTTTTGGCCCAGGCCACTGTAATCGGCGGGTTTGACGACCCGAGCACCGCCATTGGGCAGTTCCCAGTTGATTTCCGCTTCCTTGGCCTCGTCACTCAACTCTTCCGGCTTGACGGCGGGCAGATCCTTGCCAGCCTGGTCCAGCTGCGGGACACGCCGTTGACGCTGAAGCCTTCGCGCACCATCAACGACGATGAGCGACACCAGAGCCAGTCCTAGAATGATTAACCACTCTCTTAATTCCATGTCGAGCATTCCATGGGTCAACTAACCGGTTACCAGATGCAGCGCGTGCGCGGCACCCAAATATGGGGGACCTTCTTATCAAGATACGTTTAGTGCCAAGCATAGCGCGATTATTACAAAAAGGGCCACTTTTTGCAGGCATTTGCACTTTTAAACTTGCATATACGCTTTTTAGGCCAATCTAAAGACCTTATCAAGCCCATAAAGTGCCGCTATCGAGTGGTCACTTTCTGACCTCTCTGAGTAGCCACCAGCGTTTGCCAAAACGCGCTGGCGAAAGGGCTGGCCAACTGGCGCGGCCGTGTCAGCTGTATGGCCACCGGCACGTCCCACTCCGGGGGCAGCGCGCGCACCAGGCGCCCTTCCGCAACTTCTTGTTCGGAAAGACTTTCAGGCAGCCAGGCCAACCCCTTGTTCTCGATGGCCATGGACATCAGCACGGCGGCCAGATGGCTGCTGAAATGGGCCTGGGAAGAGAGTGTGGCTGGCTGCCGCTGACCCAGACGATGGCGCAAAATGCGCCCTAGCCCCGAGGCGTCAGTGTACGCTAAATAAGGAAAAAACGAGGAAGCCGCGCCAAGCCCCAGCTCGCGCCCCACCAGAGGAATCAATCGATCCTGACCGACGGTGAGACTCTCGAAGTGCTTCGCTTCCAGAGGCGAGTCGACGGCGGGGTCTCGATGGCTCAATAAAAACTGTGCCGTTCCGCGCAGTAAGAGCTGCTCGCAGTTGGTCATGCTATCGGAGTGAAGTTGTACGGCATGCAGCGCGGCACTTTGCTCTTGTTGGCGTATCCAACGCGGAAAGAAAGTAAACGAGAGTGAATGAGTGGCCGCAAACTGGAGCGCCGCCGTTGCGCGCTGGGCAACTTCCTGGGCTTCACTGCGTAAACGATAGAGTCGCCCTGCGGCATCGATGACACTAGCCTGAATATGCTGGCCCGCCTCGGTCAACGTGGTGCCTTGGGGCGTGCGCACGAAAAGAGCCACCCCCATCCACTGCTCCAGCGCTCTGACTCGGCGGCTGAACGCGGGTTGCGTCACATGGCGCGCCTGGGCGGCACGGATGAAACTGCCGTGTTCGGCCAAGGCATTGAAGTCTTCCAACCAGTTCAGTTCCATCGCGGGCAATGCCATTTCAGCATGGGGTAGCTGACTAATAGCATTAGTCAGCCGCCACTGTCACCCCCTATGGTGAGGCGACCACTGTGTGAGGAGCCTCCCATGCGTATTCTGGAAATTCGTGAGAAAACCGTCTCTATCGCCTCCCCCATCGCCAATGCGTACATCGACTTTTCCAGGATGACCTGTTCGGTGGTGGCGGTCGTCACCGACGTCATCCGTGACGGTAAGCCTGTGATTGGCTACGGATTCAACTCCAACGGACGCTATGGCCAGGGTGCTCTGATGCGCGACCGTTTCCTGGATCGCCTCAAGGAGGCCGACCCGGACAGCCTGATCGACCATGCGAACAACAACCTGGACCCGTTCGCGATCTGGAAAACCCTGATGACCAACGAGAAGCCAGGCGGCCACGGCGAGCGTTCCGTGGCGGTAGGCACGATCGACATGGCCATCTGGGATGCCGTCGCGAAAATCGAGGGCAAGCCGCTATATCGTCTGCTGGCCGACCGGTATCGCGGCGGGCAGGCCGATGACAAGGTGTGGGTCTATGCAGCAGGAGGCTATTACTACCCCGGCAAAGACCATTCCAAGCTGCAAGATGAGATGCGTAGCTACCTGGACCGCGGTTACGAGGTAGTGAAGATGAAAATTGGCGCGGCCTCTCTGGATGAAGACCTGCGCCGTATCGAGGCCGTGCTGGAGGTGGTGGGCGATGGCAGCCGCTTGGCGGTCGATGCCAACGGGCGGTTCGACCAGCCAACGGCCATTGCCTACGCCGAGGCAATGAAGCCTTACCGACTGTTCTGGTACGAAGAGGCCGGAGACCCGCTGGATTACGCGCTGCAGGCGGAACTGGCCAACCATTACAGCCTGCCCATGGCCACCGGCGAAAACCTGTTCTCCCATCAGGATGCGCGCAACCTGCTCCGTCATGGCGGCATGCGCCCAGACCGAGATTTCGTGCAGTTCGACTGCGCGCTTTCTTATGGCCTGGTGGAGTACATGCGCACGCTGCAAGTCATGGATGAGCTTGGCTGGTCCTCACGCCGTGTGGTGCCTCACGGTGGCCACCAAATGTCGCTGAATATCGCGGCGGGGCTGCACCTGGGAGGCAACGAGTCCTACCCGGATGTTTTCCAGCCCTTCGGTGGCTTTGCCGACGGCATTCGCGTCGAGAATGGCTACGTGGGGTTACCGGACATTCCCGGCGTGGGTTTCGAAGCAAAATCGGCGCTGTACGCGGTGATGCGGGAGCTGGGCGAAGGCTAATCCACCAGCGCGGCGGCTTCGTCGATGCCCACCGACACCAGCCGCGAGACGCCGGGCTCCTGCATGGTCACCCCCATCAGGCGCTCGGCGGCTTCCATGGCAATCTTGTTGTGGGTGATGTAGATGAACTGGACGTTCTCCGACATCTCCTTGACCAGCTTGGCATAGCGCCCCACGTTGGCATCGTCCAGCGGCGCGTCCACCTCGTCGAGCATACAGAACGGCGCGGGGTTGAGCTGGAAGATGGCAAACACCAGCGACAGCGCCGTAAGCGCTTTTTCGCCACCGGACAGCAGGTGAATGGTGCTGTTCTTCTTGCCCGGTGGGCGTGCCATGATCGCCACACCGGTTTCCAGCAGGTCGTCTCCCGTCAGAGTCAGCCAGGCAGCCCCGCCACCGAACACTCGGGGGAACAGGGTTTGCAGCCCGGTATTGACCTGTTCGAAGGTTTCCTTGAAGCGCACCCGGGTTTCCTGGTCGATGCGCTTGATGGCGCGCTCCAGGGTCTCCAGCGCTTCGCTGAGCTCTGCATGCTGGGCTTCCAGGTAGTTACGCCGCTCCGCCTGCTGGTCATACTCTTCGATAGCCGCCAGGTTGATGGCGCCCAGGCGACGAATTTTTTCGGAGGTATTCTCCAGCCGCTCCTGCCAGGTGGGTTCGCTGGCGTCCTGGGGCAGCGTCTCGGCCAGTTCATCGGCATTGTGCCCCAGTTCCGCCAACTGCTCGTCCTGAGTGGCCGCCTTGAGTGCCAGCGCCTGCACCTCCATGCGCCGCTGCTGTAGCTGTTCGCGACTCTGCTCCAGATTACGCTCGTGCTGTTGGCGGGCCAGCTCGTCATTGCGCAGCTGCTCGGCCAGGGCCTGGGCCTGCTGGCGCGTCTCGTTCAGGCGGCGCTCCTGCTGCTCGCGCTGATGCAGCAGCTCTTCCAGCTCTTCGCTGGCGAGTTCATCCGGCTCTACCAGCATTTCCCGGGACTCTTCCAGCTCGGCAATGCGCAGGGTCAGCCGCGCCTCGCTATCGCTGGAGCGGGCCTGCTGGGCTTGAAGGCTGTCACGCTCGGCCTTCAACCTTTCCCGCTCCAGCGCCAGCGCCTGTTGCCGTGCCTTGAGCGGGGCGTGTTGCTGATTGAGCCGCTCGCGCTGCTCACGCTGTTGATGGCGCTGCTCGGCGCTGGTTTCTCGGGCTTCGGAGGCGGCTTCCAGCTGCTCCATGGCGGTGTGCCAGCGGGCACGCTGCTCTTCCAACGTCAGCGTTAACTCCGCCTCATCCTCTTGCAGCTGGGCCAGCTCATCGTCCAGCTCGGCGGCACGGCCTTGCAGATGCTCCAGCCGCTGGGCCAGGCGCTGCTCCTGGATGGCCAGCTGTTGGCGGGCGCTGGCGTGATCACGCTCCTGCTCGGCCTGCTGCTCGCGCTGCTCCTCCAGCGCGTCCAGCGCCTCGCTGGCCGTGTCGCACTGCGCATCGAGCAGCGCCAGCGCCTCTTCGGCCTGGGCGCGCTGCTCGGCCAGCTCGGTGAAGCGGCGGCGGGTCACCAGCAGGGCATCCACACCTTCGCCGTTGGCCTGCTGATGCAGCCACCCCCGCCCACGCCAGACGCCATCGCGGCTGACCACGCTTTCACCCTTGGCCAGGCTGGGCAGCAGCGCCTCAATGTCATCCGCGCTGTCGACGAAGTGAATGCTCGCCAACCACTCGCTCAAGGCCCCCGCCCCGGTGACCAGTGTGTGCAGCCGCTGGCCCGTATTGGGCAGCCCGGCGGGCAGCGCCTGGTCGATCAGGCACCAGTCGGTGGCCAGTGCTTCGGGTAGCGCCTGCAGCTGTCGGGTGGCCACCAGCCGCGCGTTGAGCCAGGGGGCCAACAGCCAGGAGATCACTCGCTCCCAGCCCGCCGACACGTCGATGGCCTCGCCCAACCGCGGTGCCTCGGCCAAACCGTATGCTGCCAGCGCCTCACCAGATTGAGGGTCGTGGTCCGCCAGGGCGGCATCGATCAATGCTTGCAGCGATGCCAACTCGCCCTGCTGCTGGCTGAGCGCCTGACGCTGCTGGTCTCGCGCTTGCTGGGCCTGCTGGTAAGCCGCCTTGGCATCGCTGAAGCGCTGCTGCCACTGCTCGCGCTGGCTCTGGAACGTGGCGGCGCGCTGGTCGGCCTCGGTCAACCGAGCGTGATGCTCGGCGTGCTCCTGGCGCAGGGCGGCCATGTCGGCCAGCTCGCCGCGCTGCTGGCGGCGGCGCTGGCCTTCGGCCTGAAGGCGGGCAATTCGCTGCTCCAGATCACGCAGCTGATCCTGGCGGCGGTCGGCATCGCGGCTGGCTTCGCGCCAGCGATTTTCGGCATCGCTCCACTGCTGCTCGGCGGCCTCCAGGGCGGGGCTGGCCGACGCCAGGGTCTCTTCCAGCTCCGCCAGCTGCTCTTCGAGGGCTTCGTATTCGGGCAGTACGTCTTCCAGGCGTTCGTCGATGGCGAACAGTCGCTCGCGGTCGCCTTCGCTGACCAGCCGCTGCTCATCCAGGTCGCGGCGGGCCGTGGCGATGTCGCTGGCCAGCTGCGCTTCACGGCTGCGACGGTGGGCCTGGTCCTGTTCCAGCCGGGCGATGCGGGTGGTGGTCTCGAAAAACTGCTGCTGGTGACGCTCCAGCACATCGGCCAGCTCGTCATGCTGTTCGCGGGCCTGCTCCAGCCGGGTCTCGCACTGGCGCACGCCGAACACGTCTTTCTCGACGGCAATTTCCAGCTCGCGCACCCGGCTTTCCTGATGCGACTGCTCGGCACGCAGGGTGCGCCCACGCAGCAGCGCCAGCTCGCCTTTGAGGCGATACTCCTGCTGTTTGAGTTCCTGATAGCGTTTGGCGGCTTCGGCCTGGCGTTTGAGGCGCTCCAGCTGCTTGTCCAGCTCGTCGCGGATGTCGTCCAGTCGCTCCAGGTTCTCCTGGGTCCGGCGCATGCGGTTTTCGGTTTCCCGGCGACGCTCCTTGTACTTGGAGATACCGGCAGCCTCTTCGAGGGTGGCACGCAGGTCGTCGGGGCGCGCTTCGATGAGCCGCGAAATCATGCCCTGGCCGATGATGGCGTACGAACGCGGGCCGAGGCCGGTCCCCATGAACAGGTCGGCGATGTCCCGGCGGCGGCACTTCTGGCCGTTGAAGAAGTAGTTGGACTGCCCGTCTCGGGTGACCAGGCGCTTGACGGCAATTTCAGCGTACTGGGCATAGACACCGCCCATGCCGCCGTCGCGGTTGTCGAACTTGAGTTCGATAGAGGCCTGCCCGACGGGCTTGCGCCCCGTCGAGCCGTTGAAGATCACGTCGGCCATGGATTCGCCGCGCAGGGTCTTGGCAGACGACTCGCCCATGACCCAGCGCACGGCGTCGATGATATTGGACTTGCCGCACCCGTTGGGCCCCACGATGGCGGTCATATTGCCATCGAAGGGGACGGTGACCGGATCGACAAAGGACTTGAACCCGACAAGACGAATGGAGGTTAAGCGCATTGTGATCCTTTCCTGCAGCGAAAGTCGCGGAGGTTACTCAAAAACGCGGTTGATGACCACCTCGGCTGCTTGATCATCGCTGATCGGGCCTACGGTGACGCTCTCCAGGTCACCGAACAGGTCCCCGGGTTGCGGTGTAGCCTGGCCCGAGGGCGATACGCGCACCATCAGGCGCGCTTCACGCACCTGGGAGATCTGGGCGTCCGCCGACATGGCCGCCGTATCATCCAGCACTACCGTCATCGGCAGCTCCGCGACCTGGGCACGAATCACCGCCAGCGGTGGCAGCTCGCCATCCATATCGCGAGCGGTAATGAACACCGTGGCGTCATCACTGACACTGCCTTCCAGCTCGGCGTCCAGCGAGACATTCACCCGTATACCCTGGCTCTGTGCAGCCTCGGCATCGGCGCTTTCCGGCACGACACCCATCCGCTCCTGAGCTACACGGATACCGTCGCGCAGGGAGGCCGCCGTTTCCGGATTTTCGATGTTGGCCACGGCTCGGCGCCAGCGGTCGATGGCCGTTTCGTAATCACCACTATCGAAGGCGTGAATGCCCAGCAGGCCCAGCACCGTGGGCTGGCGTGGGTCGAGCGCCAGCGTTTCATCTACCAGCGCCTGCACTTCCGGCGTCAACTGACGCTCGGCCATGAAGAACTGCAGCTGTGCCATTTGTGCCAACAGCGGCGGGATACGCCCATCGATATCCAGCAAACGTTCCAGCGCATCCACGGCCTTATCGGTCTGGCCGGTGTCGCGATAAATGGGAAACAGCGCGCTCCACACGTTGGGGTTGTTGGGCTGGCGCTCGGCTTCGGCTTCCATCCGCTCGGTGAACATGCTCAGCGAGCCTTCAGGGTGCTGACGCACTTCCTGCTGGATGGCGTACAGCGTCAGGTCGCCTTCGGCACCATACTGCTGGTACCAGAACGTGCTGGCACCGACCACGGCCACCATCACCAGCGGCACCATCAGGCGGCCAGCACTGGCAGACTTCAGCGGCCGACGGGTCTCGACGACGGTGTCTTCCAGTAGGCTACGCTCCAGCTCCAGACGATCTTCCTGGTAGCGCGCGTCGTCGATGTCTCCCCGATCCCGGGCGGCCTCCAGCGAGGCCAGCCGGCGCTGAAAAATCGCCACGTTCTGCTCGGCCGTGGTGTCGTTGGCCTCGAAGGTTTCCAACTGGTCACGCAGCGTGCGAGCGCCGCGCATGGGTGCCACCAGCAGCCACAGCGCAGGTATCAGCAGTAAAGCAATCGCAATCCAGACCGGTGTCATGACGACCTCTCGCGGTTAATCAGGGCATTCAGGCGGGCGCGTTCTTCTGCGCTCAGGGCCTTGGCAGAGGCGTTGCGGCGGGCACGCACCACCATGATGACGACCACCAGGCCAATCACCACCAGAACGATGGGCAACCCCCACAGCAAATAGGTGCGGTTCTCCAGACGCGGGTTGTAGAGAATGTAATCGCCGAAACGCTGCACCATGTGGTTGATGATTTCGATATCGGCCTGGCCTTCGTTCAGCAGCACGTAGACGCGCTCGCGCATGTCCGCCGAGATGGGCGCATCGGAGTCGTCGATGGCCTGGTTTTCACACAGCGGGCAGCGCATGGAGGCGGTCAGGTCGCGGTAGCGCTTTTCCAGTACCGGATCATCGAACTCGCGCACTTCGATTCCGCCGGCCATGACGCTACCGGCGGTGGCCAGCAGCATGGCCGTCACTATCCAACGAATTATCGCCATTTTTCTACCTCCGGCAGGATACGGTCACGGACATCTTCCGGGGAGACATAGCCCTTGTGGTGATAGCGGATCACGCCCTCGGCATCCACCAGAAAGGTTTCCGGCGCGCCGTACACGCCCAGGTCGAAACCAAGGCTGCCATCCGGGTCAAAGATGTTGATCTCGAAGGGGTCGCCGAATTCGGTCAAAAACTCCAGGCCTTTCTCGCGGGTATCCCGATAGTTGATGCCCACCATGCGGATACCGTGATCCGCCAGTGACAGCAGCTGCGGCATCTCTTGCTTGCAGGCCGGACACCACTCGCCCCAGACGTTGACCAGCGTCACTTCGCCGATGAACAGCGACTGGTCGACCTGGCGTTCGGCGTCACGCAAGGTAGTGGCCTGAAACTCAGGAAACTCCCGCGCCATGAGGGCCGAATCCCGCTGGGAAGGGTCCTGCCCCAACCCTTGATAGAGAAACAGCGCAATGCCCAGGAAACCGATGGGCAGCAGTAACAGTAGCAAACGTCGCGTCATACCGGCGCCTCCTGAGCGGGCTGGGCTCGGGCAGTCTCAGGTTGGCGTACGCTGACTCGGCGGTAGCGCTTGTCGATGACGGCCAGCAGACCGCCGAAGGCCATCAGCAGGCCACCCAGCCATAGCCAGCGCACGAAGGGCTTGTATTGCACGCGCATGGCGTAGCTGCCATCGCCCAGGTCTTCGCCCATGGCCACGTAGAGGTCACGGAAGAAACCGGGGCGCAGCGCTACCTGGGTCATGGGCATGCCGGTGGCCAGGTAGAGGCGCTTTTCCGGCCGCATGACGAAGCTGCGTCCTTCTTCACCGCGCTGAACCTGAATGATCGAGGTATCGGCCAGGAAGTTGGGGCCACGACGATTGGTCAGTTCGGTCATGGTGAACTGGTACCCGGCAACTTCCACCGTCGTACCCGGCGACATGCGCACGTTACGCTCGATGTTGTAGTTCGACACCACGGCCACGCCCACGATGGTGACCGCCACGCCCAGGTGGCCCAGCACCATGCCCCAATAGGAGAGCGACAGCTTGCGCAGGCCCGCCACGAACGAACTGGCGTGGCGTGTCTTGTCGAACAGGTCGCGCACCATGGACAGCACGATCCACAGCGCCGAAATGATGCCCAGCGCTACCCACAGGTTCCATTCACGGCCATACACCAGCGGCATGGCGATGCCCAGCGCCAGCGAAGCTGCGCCCGCCAGCCACAGTTTGCGCCACAGCTCCTTGCCGCTCATGCTCTTCCAGCGGGCCAGCGGGCCAAGGCCCATGAAGATACACATCACCACGGTCAGCGGAACGAACAGGGCATTGAAGTAGGGAGGCCCGACGCTGATCTTGCCCAGCCCCAGCGAATCCAGAATCAGCGGATACACGGTGCCCAGCAGTACCGTCACGGTCATGATGACCAGCAGGACATTGTTGATCAGCAGCAAGGAGTCCCGAGAGAGCCAGTTGAAGCCCACCTTGTGGCTGACCCGCGGAGCACGCAGGGCAAATACCAGCAGCGACAGGGTGACCGTGATGGCCAGCAACATCAGGATGAAGAAGCCACGGAACGGGTCGTTGGCAAATGCGTGGACCGAGGTGAGCACGCCCGAACGCACCAGGAACGTACCCAGCAAGGAGAGCGAGAAGGTCGCGATGGCCAGCAGTACGGTCCAGCTCTTGAACGAGCCGCGCTTCTCGGTCACCGCCAGCGAGTGTACCAGCGCCGTGCCCGTCAGCCAGGGCAGCAGCGAAGCGTTCTCCACCGGGTCCCAGAACCACCAGCCGCCCCAGCCAAGCTCGTAATAGGCCCACCAGCTACCCAGCGCGATGCCCACGGTCAAAAACGCCCAGGCAATGTTGGTCCAGGGGCGCGCCCAGCGGGTCCAGGCGGCATCCAGACGCCCCCCCAGCAGCGCCGCAATGGCAAACGCAAACACCACCGAAAAGCCCACGTAGCCCATGTAAAGCATCGGCGGGTGAACAATCAGGCCGAAGTCCTGCAGCAGCGGATTCAGGTCAGCGCCGTCGGCGGGCATGTTGGGCAGCAGCCGCTCGAAGGGGTTGGAGGTCATCAGGATGAACAACAGGAAGCCGACACACACCATGCCCATGACGCTCTGCACCCGAGCCACCATGTCCCGAGGCAACTCCTTGGAGAACACCGAAGCCGCATAGCCCCAGCCTGCCAGCATCAGGCTCCAGAGCAGGACCGAACCTTCATGGTTGCCCCAGACGGCGCTGAACTTGTAGTACCAAGGCAGCAGGGAGTTGGAGTTGTTGGCCACGTTGGCCACGCTGAAATCATCCAGCATGTAGCTGGTGGTCAAGCACAGGTAGGCAATGGCCACGAACAGGAACTGGCCGGTTGCCATGGGGTAACCATAGGCCATCCAGAGGGGGCGGCGGGTAGCGGCTCCCAGCAGCGGCATCACGGCCTGCACGATCGCCATCAATAGCGCGATAACCAGCGCAAAGTGGCCAATTTCAGGAATCATTTTAATCAGCATGAGCGCTCCGCATTGGCAGTAAGCATTACCGAATATTGCAGGGATAAGCCGTTAGTAATCGCTTGCTTGTGGAACGCCCTGCTGCTCCAGGCGCTTACCCACTTCGGCGGCCTTGGCCTGGAAATCAGCGGGCGAATAGCCCGCTTCTTTCAGTGCCTGGGCGACTTCCGGCGGCATGTAGTTTTCGTCGTGACGCGCCAGCACTTTATCGGCGTAGAGTCGGCCATCGGCCTGCAGCTGGCCCACCACCACCACGCCCTGCCCTTCACGGAACAGGTCGGGCAGGATGCCGCTGTAGTAGACCTCGACATCGTCCACGTAGTCGGTCACCGTGAACGCTACGTCGAGGCTGTCGGGGTCACGCAGTACCGAGCCCTCTCGGACCATGCCACCGGCACGAATCTGGCGGTCCAGAGGGGCATCCCCCTGGGCGATTTGTACCGGGCTGAAGAACAGGTTGATGTTGGCGCGCAGCGCATACAGCGTGAGCCCCACGGCGATGGCGGTCAGCGAGACCAGGCCCAGAAAGATAAACAGCTTTTGCTTGCGTTTAGGCGTCATTGCGAACATCCCCTTGAGCAGAGTTAACCGGGTTCTGCGCAGCCGTAGTACCGTAGGGGGAAGCCGTGCGCTGCGCTTTTTCACGACGCATGCGGCGTTTGACTCCCTTGATCAACTGGCGCCGCTCCAGGCGAGCATGCAGCAGGATCCCTAACATCAGAAGCGCAGTTACGCCCCAGGCGGCCCACACATAGAGACCGTGGCCGCCCATGGCAAAGAATTCGTTCAGCGAGGCAAAGGTCACTGGCTCACCTCCTCGGCGAGTTCACGCACCCAGCGCTTGTTGGCTTCCCTGCGCAGAATTTCACTGCGGGTACGCATCAAGGCAAGCGCGATAAAAAAGCTGTAGAAGCCCAGCACCATGATCAGCAGCGGTGCCCACATTTCCATGGGCATGGCCGCGCGCCCGGTGATGGTGAACGTAGCGGGCTGGTGCAGGGTGTACCACCAATCGACGGAGTATTTGATGATCGGAATATTGATCACACCCACCATGGCCAGCACGGAAGCTGCCCGCGACCCGCTGTCACGGCTGGTGAAGGCGCCACGCAGGGCGATGACCCCAAGATAGAGGAACAGCAGGATCAGCATCGAGGTGAGCCGAGCATCCCACATCCACCAGGTGCCCCAGGTAGGCACGCCCCAGACGGCGCCGGAAAACAGCGCGATGAAGGTCATGGCAGCGCCCAGCGGCGCAATCACGGTGGCCAACATGTCGGCGACCTTGATTTTCCAGACCATGAACACCAGCCCGGAGATAGCCATGGAGACAAAGATGGACTGGGCCAGAAACGCAGCAGGCACATGCACATAGATGATGCGAAAACTGTTGCCCTGCTGATAGTCGGCCGGGGCGAACACCAGCCCCCATACGCTGCCCACGGCCAGCAACAGCGCGGCTGCCACCCAAAACCAGGGTTGCAGCTTGGCACTGATCGCATAAAACCACTTGGGAGATCGCAGTTTGTTTATAAAGCCCCACATGGTCTTCCCATCCTTTAACCGTTAATGCTGATGCGTAGCGACGCGGCAATCGCCCAGGGTGCCAGCATGAGCGACACCGCCAGCAGCGCCCCCAGTATGGCCAGGTGAGCGGCCATCCCATCACCCAGAATGGCGGCCTGTACCGCGCCCGCCCCAAAAATCAGAACCGGGATATACAGCGGCAGCACCAGCAGGGACAGCAGTACCCCGCCCTTGGCCAGCCCCACGGTCAGCGCCGCGCCAATAGCCCCTATCAGGCTCAGGCTCGCGGTGCCCAGCGCCAACGACAGCGCCAGCACCCCGTAGCTGCCTGCTGGTAGCGACAGCATGATGCCCAACACCGGCGCCATCAGCGCTAGCGGCAGCCCGGTCAACAGCCAATGCACGGCCACCTTGGCAAGCCCCAGCGCCGCCAGCGGCTGAGGGGCCAACAGCAGCTGCTCCAGGCTGCCGTCTTCGTAATCGCTGCGAAACAGGCTATCCAGCGACAGCAGGGCCGCCAGCAACGCCGCTACCCACAGCAGTCCCGGCGCAATGCTGGCCAGCAAGACAGGGTCAGGCGAGATGCCAATGGGAAACAGCGTGATGACCAGTGCAAAGAACACCAGCGGGTTCAGCACCTCACCCTTGCGCCGCAACATCAGCGTCAGGTCGCGCTTGAGCGTGGCATGAATGGCCACTCCAAGCCCCCCCTGCGGGGTATGCAGGACCACCTCAGGGGCACTCGACAGGGCGTGTGAAGATAGGGCGTGTGAACGTTGCAACGCTGACTCCTTTTTAGCCCAGCTGAATACGTCTCAGCACCGATGATTCGGTCAGTGCATGGTGGGTCGTCACCAGAACACAGCCGCCAGACTGAGCATGTGCGACCAGCTGCGCTTCCAACGCCATGACACCGTGGCGGTCAATCGCCGTGAAAGGCTCATCCAGGACCCATAGCGCGCGCGGCGTCAGCGTCAACCTTGCCAAGGCAATACGCCGCTGCTGACCAGCGGAAAGTTGTCCTGCCGGGACATCTTCAAAGCCCACCAGACCAACCTCGAACAGCGCTTGCTCACGCTGTTGATCGCTGCCTTTTTCGCCATTGAGCGCTTGATACCACGCCAGATTTTCCAACGGCGTGAGACCCGCTTTAACGCCGGGGGCGTGCCCTAGATAGAGTAGGTTTGCGAGAAAATGTTCACGGGCCTGGTGCATGGGGGCACCGTTCCAGAATAGCTCGCCACGGTAGTCGGTCAGTTGGCCGGAGAGGATCTTCAACAACGTGGTTTTACCACTGCCGTTGGGGCCTTCGATGCGGACGATCTCGCCGCCCTTGATGTCGAGGTCAAGTCCTTCAAATAGCCAACGATCATCGCGTTCACAGGCCAGTTGTCGGGCTTGCAGGCACAGGCTCAAGAGACTCTCCAGACGCATTAATTTTGGGTCGAACTCTACACGGAAAGGCGCTTTCTCGCCAGTCACGCTCTGCGGCCTGGGGTCGCAGCATGACACAGCTCAAGCCCTCGCCACAAAAGCCACGCTTCAAACAGCACTAGCACTGTATGCAAAAACAGGCTTATACTATAACCACTGTATGGATAGACACCTCTTCAACCACGCTTATCCATTCGCTCACTCGACCGCCTTGGCACAGGCGCTGCATGGGAGAACACACAATGACGATCTGCCTCACCCCCCAGATAACGTCTCACGTACCTTCTCAACCGCTGCCACCGTCTAACCTGCGTCAGCGCCTTGCTTCTCCCCCTCGCCAGGTAAACCAGGACGGTCAAGTGACCCGGCACAACACCTATGCCCTACGCATTCGTGGCGACCGCTTGCAGGCCAGCCAGCTCTTCGACGGTGATCTGCTCATCATTCATCGCCATCAGCACGACACCCAGCAGGAAACGGCCACCCTGACCATCAACGACCACCAGTTTCCCTTGAAGCATTTATCGATTACCCGCCTGGGGGTCCACTTGTGCCCGGAAGATGCAGCGATGCCCGTGCTATTCCTGCATAATGGTGATATCCAGGTGCTGGGCATGGTCATGGGCGTGGCGCACCACACCCGGCAGACTCAGCATCACTGATTCGTCCTTATGTTGGCGAGGAGTTCTGTTTGCGTTACCACATTCCTGACATCGCTCCCGAGGCGTGGCACTCTACCGAGATTGAAGTAGAGAAAAGTCAGTTTCTGACCTGGCTATGCCATGCCCCCAGCACCAGCGCCTTCGACGCCTTGTTACAGGCCGCCAGATCGGCCCACCCCAATGCCAGCCACCACTGCACCGCCTTTATCGTCGGCCCACCGGGGGAGCAGACCCGCATTGGCTTTTCGGATGACGGCGAGCCCGGCGGCACGGCGGGTCGCCCCATGTTTCAGGCGCTGCAAGGTAGCCAGCTAGGGGAAGTGGGTTGCGTGGTCATTCGCTACTTTGGCGGTACCAAGCTGGGCACCGGTGGGTTGGCCAGAGCCTACGCCCAAGCCGTCAACGCGGGGCTGGAAACACTGCCTACCCGGGAGGTGATCGAGCGCGACAGCTATCGGTTACGTGTAGGCTTCGCCCATGAAGCGCAGGCCCGAGCCTGGTGTGAAGAGCAGGCACTGCCTGTGGAACAGGCTGAGTACGACGGGCATGGCGTGTGCCTGACCATCGGCTGGCCCAGCGACGTGGCGCTGGATATCAGCGGTCTGGAGAATCGCCTGAAAACGGCCGTGGCATTCGAAGCACTGTAAGTTCACGGCCTGCCTATGAAGGCTCGGCAAGCCGTGACACAGCTCAGACTCGGGTTCAGCCCAGTTCTATCGCCAAGTACCCGTTCTATCTATAAGTACCAGCTCTATCCCAGGTACTTGATCATGACCCCGGCGGCCACCGCCGAGCCAATCACCCCGGCCACGTTCGGCCCCATGGCGTGCATCAGCAGGAAGTTATGCGGGTTTGCCTCCAGGCCTACCTTGTTGGCGACCCGTGCGGCCATCGGCACCGCCGACACCCCTGCTGCCCCAATCAACGGGTTGATGGGCATCCTGCTGACCATGTTCATGAGCTTTGCCATCAACACGCCTGCTGCCGTGCCGATAGCGAAGGCAACCATACCCAGCCCTAGAATGCCCAGCGTTTCGAAGCTCAAGAAGCTCTCAGCCATGAGCTTGGAACCTACGGACAGGCCGAGAATGATGGTCACGATATTGATCAGCGCATTCTGCGCAGTATCCGACAGTCGCTCCACCACGCCACACTCACGCATCAGGTTACCAAAGCAGAACATGCCCAGCAGTGGCGCAGCGTCAGGCAGGAACAGCGCCACGGCAATCAGCAGCATCAGCGGGAAGATCACCTTCTCCAGCTTGGAGACCGGACGCAGTTGCGTCATGGCAATCTTGCGCTCTTTTTCGGTGGTCAACAGCCGCATGATGGGTGGCTGAATGAGCGGCACCAGTGCCATGTAGGCATAGGCCGCCACGGCAATGGCACCCAGCAGTTCTGGCGCCAACATGCTGGACACATAGATCGACGTCGGCCCGTCCGCCCCGCCGATGATGCCGATGGCGGCCGCCTGATTGAGCGAAAAGTCCATGACGCCCAGAGAGGTAAGCAGCACCGCCCCAAACAGCGTAGCAAAAATCCCGAACTGAGCCGCCGCGCCCAAAAACAGCGTACGCGGATTGGCCAGCAGGGGGCCAAAATCGGTCATGGCCCCCACGCCCATGAAAATGAGCAGCGGCGCAATGCCCGAGGCAATGGCAACGCTATAGAAGCTATACAGCACACCATCGCTGTAGCCTGCCCCCAAGGCAATGTCCTTGGCGGCGCGTAGCTGGTCGTAGGCTGCCGTGTCGTGAGCGACGGCTTTCAGCACTTCGCGCCACCCCTCAACACCTGACAACGGGTCCAGCGTGACGCCCAGTGCAGCCGCCATCTGCTGTAGCACGGCGGGCCTGGCCACTTCGATGGCTTGATCGAGCGCTGAAATGGCCAATCCCGCTTCCGGGATATTGGCCAGAATGCCGCCAAAGCCGATGGGCACCAGCAGCAAAGGCTCGAACTTCTTGTAGATCGCCAGGTAAAGAAGCCCCAGCCCTACCAGTACCATGACCGCCTGACCAGGCTGCAGGTTATAAAGCCCGGAGCCTTCCCATAAGGTGATTAGTTTTTCCATACCGGTGCCCTTAAAGCTCGATCAGCGCATCGCCAACGGCGACGCTATCGCCCTCGCTGACATTGACTTTGGACACCGTTCCGGCGCTGCTGGCACGCACCTCGGTCTCCATCTTCATGGCTTCGAGAATGATCACCACATCGCCCTCGGCCACCTGATCGCCAGGGCGTACGTTGACCTTGAAGATGTTGCCTGCCAGCGGCGCATCGATACTTTCACCGCTTCCTCCAGCGCTTTCTGCCGCTCCAGCACTAGCGCCTCCACTGGCGGCAGCCTGCTCCTTGATCTCGCCAATATCGCCGCCCTGGGCCACCTCGACCACATAGGCCTTGCCGTTGAGCTTGACGGTATAGGTTTCCGGGCCGCTGTTGACCACGGTGGCAGGTACCGCCGGTTCTGCCTTGGCAGGCATGGCCGCGTTTGTTGCTGCTTGTGGCGCGGGCTCGAAGGCTTCCTTGTTGTCACGGTTCTTGAGGAACTTCAGGCCAATCTGCGGGAAGAGCGCGTAGGTCAGCACGTCATCCACCTGCCGCTCGCCTTCTGCCAGGCGCAGCTTGTCGGCACTGGCTTTCTCTTTCAGTTCCGAGGCCAGGCGCTCCATTTCCGGTGACAGGTTGTCCGCAGGGCGACAAGTGATCGGCTCGCCACCTTCCAGCACGCGCTTTTGCAGCTCCACATTGAAGGGGGCAGGCGCTGAGCCGTATTCACCTTTCAACAGCGCCTGGACCTCCTTGGAAATCGACTTGTAGCGCTCGCCCATCATGACGTTCATCACGGCCTGGGTGCCCACGATCTGCGAGGTCGGCGTTACCAGCGGGATGAATCCCAGGTCTTCACGCACACGCGGAATTTCACTCAGCACGTCGTCCAGCTTGTCGCCAGCGCCCTGCTCTTTCAGCTGGCTCTCCATGTTGGTCAGCATGCCGCCCGGCACTTGCGCCACCAGAATGCGTGAGTCGATCCCCCGCAGCGAGCCCTCGAACGCCGCATACTTTTTGCGTACCTCACGGAAATAACCGGCGATGTCCTCCAGCAACTCCAGGTCCAGCCCCGTGTCACGGTCCGTATCCTTGAGCATTGCCACCACGGATTCAGTAGGGCTGTGCCCATAGGTCATCGACATCGAGGAGATAGCCGTGTCCACGTTATCGATCCCGGCTTCCACAGCCTTCAAAATGGTGGATGTCGAGAGTCCTGTCGTCGCGTGGCAGTGCAGGTGAACAGGAATGGAAAGCTCTTTCTTCAGACGCGTCACCAGCTCGAACGCCGTGTAGGGCGTCAGCAGCCCCGCCATATCCTTGATAGCCAGAGAGTCCGCGCCCATGTTGGCAATGGTTTTCGCAAGATCTACCCAGCTATCCAGGGTATGTACCGGACTGACGGTATAGGAAATGGTCCCCTGGGCATGACCACCCACAGCGCGCACCGCCTTGATGGCACGCTCCAGATTGCGCGGGTCATTCATGGCGTCGAACACGCGGAATACATCCACGCCGTTGGTTTTGGCACGCTCGACGAACTTGTCGACTACATCGTCGGCATAGTGACGGTAGCCCAGCAGGTTCTGCCCGCGCAGCAACATTGCCTGCGGCGTGTTGGGCATTGCCTCTTTCAGGGCACGAATGCGCTCCCAAGGGTCTTCACCCAGATAACGAATACAGGCATCGAAGGTGGCGCCGCCCCAGGTCTCCAGCGACCAGTACCCGACCTTATCGAGCTTTTCGGCGATAGGCAGCATGTCGTCGAGCCGCAGCCGGGTCGCGAATATCGACTGGTGGGCATCGCGCAACACAACATCAGTGATTCCTAGCGGACGTTTTACATCGTTCATGGTCGTGACTCACCGTTTAGCTTTATTGATTTGTAGTAAATTTAGCAAAATTCATTCTTGAAGAGGGAGTGTATTCGTTATCCATTCCGCCGTTAACGGCGATGCGCAGCCCGATAACGGTGCACTGCAGCACTGATCACGGCCACCACCTCATCGTCAAGGCCTGCCTGAGCAGCGGTCTGACGGCCTTTCCGCTTGGCAGCCGGTGCCACCGGTGCGGGCTGAAAACGCCCAATCAGCTTCGACATCAGCGTGACACCGATCACCAAAACCGTAAGAAAAACAAAAACAAACCCCATACCAAGCCCCATCAGGGCGAGCCCCTCCTGGAGCAACTCCGACCCTTGCATAGCGCGCTCTCCTTGTTGTGTAAGGTGGTTGGCACACCAAACGCCTCCAGCGGCGCTTGGCGGAGTAAGGGTAATACACTAACCTGCCACATCCAGCATAGAATGCAATCGCGCCATAGTGGAAGTCATGGTTGTTAATTTACTACATAAAGGCAAGATTGGCCTTGCGCCAATGGAAGGGGTCATCGACGCACTCACCCGCGACCTGCTCACCCGCCAGCCCGGTTTCGACTGGACGGTGACAGAGTTCGTGCGGGTGGTGGATACCCGCCTTCCCCCCAGGGTGTTTTACAAGCACTGCCCTGAGCTCCAACAGCGCCCTGTGGCTACTCCCAGCGGCATCCCGGTGCACCTGCAGCTACTCGGCTCCGACCCCAGCGCGCTGGCCGAGAATGCCCGTCAGGCGCTAGCACTGGGCGCCATCAGCGTCGACCTCAACTTTGGCTGCCCGGCCAAGCTGGTCAACCGTCACGACGGCGGCGCCTCCTTGCTGCGCCAGCCCGAGCGTGTCTACCAGGCTGTCAGGGCGGTTGCTGATGCCCTGGCCGGCGAGATTCCGGTCACCGCCAAGATACGCCTGGGCTTCGCCAATCGACGCATGGCGGTAACCTGCGCCCAGGCGACCCAGGCAGGCGGCGCCGCACGGCTGGTGGTGCATGGACGAACCCGAGACGAGGGCTACCGCCCGCCCGCGCACTGGGAGTGGATCGGCAGAGTTCGTCACCACGTGGACATCCCCGTGGTGGCCAACGGCGATATCTGGACGCTGGAAGACTACTGGAAGGCGCGCACGCTGTCGGGCTGCCATGACGTCATGCTGGGCCGCAGCGCCCTGGCTGACCCCTGGCTGGCACCCCGCATTCGCCACTGGCAGGAAACCGGCGAGCGGCTGCCGGATACCACCTGGGCAATGCGTGCCAGCGTGCTACAAGAGTACGCCGAGCATCAACGCCAACAGCTACCGGATCGCGTCGTGGTTTCTCTGGTAAAACAGTGGCTGGCACAAATGCGCCAGGGCAATGGCGAAGCCGAGCAGCACTTTCAGCGCCTGAAGCGGGTCACGGACCTGGACATACTGCTCGACAGCCTGGTGCCGTAACGCTTCGCCCTCTGACTCAGACCCCAACGCTTACGAACCAAAAAAAAGCACCCTTCCGCAAGATGCGGGGGGCGCTTTACACGATCGCAAGAGCAACGTGCGAGCCACGTTGGTCAGGCTAGAAGCAGAAAACCCGCTCTCTTATTAGAGAGCGGGTTTTAAAATCTGGCGCGCCCGGGAGGATTCGAACCTCCGACCACCTGATTCGTAGTCAGGTACTCTATCCAGCTGAGCTACGGGCGCTTGACAGTCATGCTTTTCTCGAAAAGCAATGAAACTACTGTAACATCAAAACCTTACGTTTGCAACTTGGCGCGCCCGGGAGGATTCGAACCTCCGACCACCTGATTCGTAGTCAGGTACTCTATCCAGCTGAGCTACGGGCGCATAGCTAACGATGCTACGTGTCTAACGATGTTACATGGTGCGGTTGGCGGAGAGAGAGGGATTCGAACCCTCGATAGGGCTATAAACCCTATACTCCCTTAGCAGGGGAGCGCCTTCAGCCACTCGGCCACCTCTCCTCAACAGCACGGCGCGAATGTTACCGATTATGGGGACTGGTGTCCACCCCTGTGCCGATTTTTTTTCACGCCGCCCTGATAGTTACCGCTACAGCGCCCTTTTTTAGCACAACACTGGCGGCCATTTATTCCACTTCGCTTTCGCTATTGCGTTCACGCTGAATGCGCTGATAGATCTCTTCACGGTGTACCGCGACATCTTTTGGTGCGTTGACACCAATGCGCACTTGATTACCTTTCACACCTAACACTGTGACGGTGACTTCATCACCGATCATCAGCGTTTCGCCAACGCGGCGGGTTAGGATGAGCATGGCTGATCTCCTTCTCAGACGTTTGATACAACGGGATGTGTCCGCCGGTAGCGCCACCACGCCATTATGCGGCATGGTGACCCCTGCTACCAATGGCTTTAACCCTATGACACCTTAACCTCCCGTTGAATGGAAGCCCACCACCACACGGCAGCGAGTACCCTCAGCGTAGAAGGTTTGAGGGACAAGTGTTATTCAGATTCGCTATCGGCCTTATCCAAGCCAAATGCCTTGTGCAAGGCATTGACCGCAAGTTCCATGTGTTTTTCGTCGATCACCACGGAAATCTTGATTTCAGACGTCGATACCATACGAATATTCACGTTCTCTTCGGCCAGCACGCGAAACATCTTCGATGCTACGCCGGCATGTGAACGCATACCGACACCTACCAGCGACACTTTGGCAATGTTGTCGTCGCCGCGCAGTTCACCGCCGCCCAGATCGGGAATGACGGTCTCTTCCAGCAGCTTCTTGGTGGCCTTGTAGTCACCTTTTGCCACCGTGAAGGTGAAATCGGTGTAATCACCTGCCGGTGCTACATTTTGGACAATCATGTCCACTTCAATGTTGGCGTCGGCAATCGGACCTAAAATACGCGAGGCAACGCCCGGCACATCGGGGGTATTCAGCAGCGTCAGCTTGGCTTCGTTCTTGGTAAACGCGATACCGGAGATTAGCGGTTCTTCCATAGAGTCCTCGTCTTGGTCAGAGTCTGCAACAATCAGGGTGCCAGGGCCATCTTCAAAGCTCGACAGAACCCGCAGCGGTACGTTGTACTTGCCAGCGAATTCCACCGCGCGAATCTGCAGCACTTTGGAGCCCAGGCTGGCCAGTTCCAGCATTTCCTCTACCGTGATGCTCTCCAGGCGCTGAGCCTTGGAGCAGACACGCGGGTCGGTGGTGTAAACACCGTCCACATCGGTATAGATCTGGCACTCATCAGCCCCCAGGGCCGCTGCCAGCGCCACGCCAGTGGTGTCCGAGCCGCCACGCCCCAGCGTGGTGATGTTGCCGTTTTCGTCCACCCCCTGGAAACCGGCGACCACCACGACCTTGCCAGCGTCCAGATCGGCTTTCAGATCGTCGGTTTCGATACGCTGGATACGCGCTTTGGTATACGCGCTATCGGTATGAATGCCTACCTGTGCGCCGGTGTGCGAGGTTGCCGAGACGCCAATGTGCTGCAGCGCCATAGCCAGCAGAGAGATGGTGACCTGCTCGCCTGTCGAGAGCAGCATATCCATTTCACGCGGGGCGGGATCTTCGTTCAGGGCATGCGCCATATCGGTCAGGCGGTTGGTTTCGCCACTCATCGCAGAGACGACGACGACGACCTGGTGCCCCTGATCACGAAAGCCTTTGACCTTTTCCGCCACGGCTTTGATACGGTCGACAGAGCCCACCGAAGTGCCGCCGAACTTCTGTACGTATAGTGCCATATGCCGTTTTTCCTTTACGTTCGGGAATGGAGGGTGAATGTTGTTATTGCCAATTTTCCTGACGTACAAAAAGGCCGGTAGCAAATAATGCCACCGGCCTTCTCATTTAGCTAAGCGTGTTTTCCAACCAGGCCGGAACGCCATTCAACGCTCCGGGCAGCGCATCGGGCTGGCTACCACCCGCCTGAGCCATGTCGGCGCGACCGCCTCCTTTGCCGCCAACCTGCGACGCCACATGGTTGACCAGCTCGCCAGCCTTCACACGACCGGTCAGATCAGCCGTGACACCTGCAATCAGACTGACCTTGCCAGCATCGGCATCGGCTACGCCCAGCATGATGACGCCCGAGCCAAGCTTGTTCTTGAGCTGATCCAACACGCCGCGCAGGTCCTTGCCAGAGACGCCTTCGAGCTGGGTGACCAACAGCTTTACACCCGCCACTTCCTGCACCTGGCTGAGCATGTCGCTCCCTGCCGCGCTGGCCAGCTTGGCCTTCAGCTGCTCCAGCTCTTTCTCCAGGCTGCGGTTGCGCTCGACCAGCGATTCCACGCGTGCTTCCACCTGCTCGGGCTTGGTTTTCAGACGCTCGCTCAGGCGCTGTACGCGGGCCTCCTGCTCGCGGAAGTAGGCCAGCGCATTTTCCCCGGTAATCGCTTCGATACGGCGCACGCCGGAAGCGATGCCCACCTCACTGACCACATGGCAGCAGCCAATGTCACCACTGCGGCTTACGTGAGTACCGCCACACAGTTCGATGGAGAAGTCATCGGCACCAATGGTCAGTACGCGCACGCTATCGGCGTATTTCGCTTCGAACAGCGCCGCCGCGCCTTTGGCCTTGGCCTCAGCCAGGCTCATGTGTTCGATTTTCGTTGGCGCATTGGCCAGAATCTGGGCGTTGACGATGCGCTCCACTTCGGCAATCTGTTCAGCGGTCATCGGCTCGAAGTGGCTGAAGTCGAAGCGCAGGCGCTCAGCGTTGACCAGCGAGCCCTTCTGCTGAACGTGATCCCCCAGCACCATGCGTAGTGCTTCGTGCAGCAGGTGGGTCGCCGAGTGGTTGCGCAGCGTGGCGGTACGCAGGCTGGCATCCACCTCGCCGCGCACGCTGGCACCCACGCTCAGCGAGCCTTCCACCATCACTCCCTGATGCAGGTGATGGCCGCGCTGCTTCTGGGTATCGGTGACCTGGAAGCGGCCACCGTCGACGTGCAGGTAGCCTGTGTCGCCTACCTGGCCGCCGGACTCGCCGTAGAAAGGCGTGCGATCCAGCACCACGGTGCCCTTCTGGCCCGCTTCCAGGGCCGCCAGTGCATTGCCTTCGCTATCCACGAGCGCCGTCACGGTGGCCTGATCGACCAGCTGCTCGTAGCCGGTAAACTGCGTCTCGCCTTCCAGGTCGATGGAGGCGGTGTAGTCGGCACCGAACTGGCTGGCGGCGCGGGCACGTTCACGCTGCGCCTCCAGCTCACGCTGGAAGCCCTCTTCATCCAGGGTGACTTCCCGCTCGCGGCACACGTCGGCGGTCAAATCGAAGGGGAAACCGTAGGTATCGTACAGCTTGAACACAGTCTCACCGGGCAGCACGTCGCCTTGCAGCTCTTCCAGCGCAGCATTCAGCAGCCCCATGCCGTGATCCAGCGTACGGGCGAACTGCTCCTCCTCTTTCAGCAGCACGCGGGCAATCTGCTCGCTGGCCTCGCGCAGCTCGGGGTAGGCGTCGCCCATTTCGGCATCCAGTGCACTCACCAGCTTGTGGAAGAACGGCTCGGCCGCGCCCAGCTTGTGGCCATGACGAATGGCGCGACGGATGATACGACGCAGTACGTAGCCGCGCCCTTCGTTGGAAGGCAGGACGCCGTCGGCAATCAGGAAGGCGCAAGAGCGAATATGGTCGGCAATCACGCGCAGCGAGGGCGTTGTCGTATCCTGATGCCCGGTGGCCTTGGCCGCGGCTTGTAGCAGGTTCTGGAACAGATCGATCTCGTAGTTGGAGTGTACGCCCTGCATCACCGCCGCCACACGCTCCAGCCCCATGCCGGTATCGATCGACGGCTTGGGCAGCGGGTGCAGCGTGCCATCGGCTGAACGGTCGTACTGCATGAAGACCAGGTTCCAGATTTCGATGAAACGGTCACCGTCTTCCTCAGGCGTTCCGGGCGGGCCACCCCAGACTTCCGGGCCGTGATCGAAGAATATCTCGGAACACGGGCCACAGGGGCCGGTGTCACCCATCTGCCAGAAGTTGTCCTTGGCACCAATGCGCGCAATGCGATCATGCGGCACGCCAATCTCATCGGCCCAGATGGCGTAGGCCTCCTCATCTTCGGTGAACACCGTGACCCACAGCTTTTCGGCAGGCAGCCCCAGACGCTCGGTCAGGAACGTCCAGGCAAAGCGAATGGCATCACGCTTGAAATAGTCGCCAAAGCTGAAATTGCCGAGCATTTCGAAGAAGGTGTGGTGGCGCGCGGTGTAGCCAACGTTATCCAGGTCGTTGTGCTTGCCGCCAGCACGCACGCAGCGCTGCGCAGATGCCGCACGAACGTAGGGACGCGGATCTCGGCCTAGAAAAACGTCCTTGAAGGGCACCATGCCCGCATTGGTGAAGAGCAGCGTCGCGTCGTTGCCCGGCACAAGTGAGCCGGTGGGCACGACGGTGTGCCCCTGCTGTTCGAAATAATCGAGAAAGGCCTGTCTGAGTTCTGCGCTTTTCATAGGGTATCCGTGACAAGAAAGCGTGATGCCCCAGGGCGCTGTCGCCGCTACCCGCTGGGGTCGCAAAACGCCCATTATAACGCAGTTGTCAAACGACTAAAGCCGCAGATAGTGACAGAGCCCCTACTGGCACGATAAATAGAGGGCAGGAACCACGTGGTGAACAGCCCAGAGCGGGCTTATAAACAACCCTGAGCGGGCAGATGCCCCCCCCTGCACGGGTTAAGAAGAGGGCGACAAACAGGAGATGGCATAGCGGATTTGCTCAAAATCGAAGCCACGCCCAGCCAGAAAACGTTCTCGCTTGGCGCGCTCCTTGGGCGTCTTGCCCGGCGAGCTGAAGCGTCGCTCCAGCGTTTGGCGGGCCAGCTCGAACCAGTCTACGGCTTCGCGCTCTTCTACCACTGCCAGCGCAGCGGCACAGGTTTGCGCGTCGACACCGCGCTGACGCAGCTCGCCCTTGATGCGAATCACTCCCTGCCCGCGGGCGATGCGTGAACGGATGAAGCTTTCGGCAAAGCGCTCATCCGACTGCAGCGCCTGCTCGGCCAACCCATCGAGACAGGCGCTGATCTCGTCGGCATCGAAGGCCTTTTGCTCAAGCTTGCGGGCCAGCTCGGCGCGGGAGTACTCACGCCGAGCCAGCCACTGAATGGCCCACTCTCTGGGCGAAGCGTCGGCGTTAGTAGAGAACACTCACGCCTCCTGCTCGACGGCCTGGTTCAAAGCAGATCGTCATCACCCTCGGCTGCCACATCTGCTGCAGGGGATTCTTCTTTCTTTGGCTCTACCTTGGCCAGCAGTTGCTCACGGATTTGAGATTCGATTTCTTCCATGATCGCAGGATGCTCTTCCAGGTACTGGGCCGCATTGGCCTTGCCCTGGCCAATCTTGCTGCCCTTGTAGCTATACCAAGCGCCCGCCTTGTCCACCAGGCCGCACTGCACGCCCAGGTCGACGACCTCGCCTGCGTGATAAATGCCCTTGCCGTAGAGGATCTGGAACTCGGCCTGGCGGAACGGTGGAGCCACCTTATTCTTCACGACCTTGACACGGGTTTCGTTACCCGTGACTTCGTCGCCGGACTTCACGGAGCCCGTGCGGCGGATATCCAGACGCACGCTGGAGTAGAACTTCAGGGCATTACCCCCGGTGGTCGTTTCGGGGCTGCCGAACATCACGCCGATCTTCATGCGGATCTGGTTGATGAAAATCACCAGACAGTTGGCGTTCTTGATATTACCGGTGATTTTACGCAGCGCCTGGGACATCAAGCGGGCCTGCAGGCCTACGTGGGAATCGCCCATTTCGCCTTCGATCTCGGCACGGGGCGTCAGGGCCGCCACGGAGTCGATGATGATCACGTCCACGCCGCCCGAACGGACCAGCATGTCGGTGATTTCCAGCGCCTGCTCACCCGTATCGGGTTGCGAGACCAGCAGGTCGTCCAGGTTGACGCCGAGTTTTTCGGCGTAGCTGGGGTCCAGCGCGTGCTCGGCGTCTACGAAGGCACACACTTTGCCCTGCTTTTGCGCCTGGGCAATGACCGACAGGGTCAGCGTGGTTTTACCGGAGGACTCTGGGCCAAAGATTTCGACCACACGACCAAACGGCAGCCCGCCAATGCCGAGCGCAATGTCCAGCCCCAGCGAACCGGTGGAGACAGACGGCATGACAACACGGGGCGCATCGCCCAGACGCATAACGGTGCCTTTGCCGAACTGACGATCGATCTGACTGAGTGCCGCATTCAGCGCTTTGGTGCGGTTGTCTTCCTGAGCCATGCAGAGATTCCTCATAACAAGCTGTATAATTAGCCAGTAGTATGCCAAAGATCGGCGATGAAACAAATCCTCGGCGGCAACTTTAACGATTATTTCCTGGTGGCCTGCGCGGAAAGCCGAGCGACCAACCCTGCCAGGGCTTCACGTACCGCCTGCTCGCGCACCGCCTGCCGGTCACCCGGAAAATGAAAGCATTCGGCCTGCTGGCTCTCGGCATCGCCCCAGGCCAGCCATACGGTGCCCACCGGCTTCTCCTCGCTACCGCCTTCCGGCCCGGCCACACCACTAACGGCCACGGCCAGGTCGGCACCGCTCTCACGACAGGCGCCCGCCACCATGGCACCCACGACCGCTTCACTGACCGCGCCGTGGGCTTCCAGCAGCGCAGGTTCGACCCCCAGCAGGCGGGTCTTGGCGGCATTGGAGTAGGTCACATAGCCTGCGGTGAAGTACGCCGAGCTGCCAGCCACGGAGGTAATGGCGCTGGCAATGCCACCTCCCGTGCATGACTCGGCGGTGGTCACTTCGACATGCAACTGCTGGCACAGCCGTCCAAGTCGTTGAGCCAACAGTGATAAATCGAGGTTCTTGAGACTGGAAACACTGGGGGCCATGGTGACTCCTTCATGTAAGACCTTAGGGTAGCGTAGAATACTGCGTTTAGCTTTCTCAACGAAATTGCCCAACGAACATGCCGCATGCCGTTCAGGTCTGCGCCACGCTCAATCAGGACGCTCATGTCACAGGCCAGCCCCGCCCATACGCCGATGATGGCGCAGTATTTGAAAATCAAACGCGAGCACCCCGAGGTATTGCTGTTCTACCGCATGGGGGACTTCTACGAACTGTTTTTTGACGACGCCAAACGGGCAGCAGCGCTGCTGGATATCACCTTGACCCAGCGCGGCCAGTCGGGCGGCAAGCCGATCCCCATGGCGGGCGTGCCTTATCACAGCGCCGAGGGCTACCTTGCCAGGCTGGTAGCGGGTGGCGAATCGGTGGCCATTTGCGAGCAAATTGGCGACCCCGCCACCAGCAAAGGCCCTGTCGAGCGCCAGGTGGTGCGCATCGTGACCCCCGGGACGCTGCACGACGAGGCGCTGCTGGATGCCCGCCGCGACAACGTGCTGGTGGCCGTGGCCCCGGGCAAGGAAGGCTGGGGGCTTGCCTGGCTGGAGCTTTCCAGCGGGCGCTTCAACGTGCTGGAGGTAGAGAGCGAGGCCGAAATGCTGGCCGAGCTGACCCGCCTGTCACCTGCCGAACTGCTGGTGCCTGAAAGCCTTTCCCTGCCCGACGCTTGGTCGCAAAAGCGCAGCCTGCGCCGCCAGGGTGAATGGCTATTCGACCTGGAAAGCGCCACGCGCAGCCTGTGCGACCAGTTCGAAGTCAGCGACTTGCGCGGGTTTGGTTGCGCGCATCTCTCTACCGCTTTGGTGGCCGCAGGCGTCTTGATCGACTATGCCCGGGACACCCAGCGCTCGCGGCTGCCCCATGTCACGTCCATCAGCGTGGAGAATCGCGACGACGCGGTGGTGATCGACGCGGCCAGTCGCCGCAATCTGGAAATCGACATCAACCTCGGCGGCAACGGCGACAACACCCTGGCCAGCGTACTGGATACCTGCGCCACCGCCATGGGCTCACGGTTGCTTAAACGCTGGTTGAACCGCCCCCTGCGCCAACGAGACATCGTCGAAGGACGCCAGGCGGGCGTTGCCCTGCTCTCCATCGATGCCGCTTACATGAGCCTGCGCGAGACGCTGAGCGATGTAGGCGACGTGGAGCGGATTCTCGCCCGGGTTGCCCTGTACAGCGCTCGCCCACGTGACCTGGCAAGACTGCGTGACGCCCTCGCCACGCTGCCTACCCTGGAAGCGCTGCTGGCCGATATCGATACCGGCAGCGCTCTGGACGGCCTGACACCGAACATCCGCCCCTACCCGACGCTGGCCGATACGCTGAACCGAGCCCTGGTCGACAACCCACCGGTGGTGATTCGTGACGGCGGCGTGATTGCCGATGGCTTCGATGCCGAGCTGGATGAACACCGGGGCATGGCCGAAAATGCGGGCGATTACCTGGTCCAGCTCGAACTGCGCGAACGCGAGCGCACCGGCCTGGCCAACCTCAAAGTGGGTTATAACCGCGTCCATGGCTACTTCATTGAGCTGCCCCGCTCCCAGGCCCAGCAGGCGCCCGCAGACTACATTCGTCGCCAGACGCTGAAAAACGCCGAACGCTTCATCATTCCCGAGCTGAAAGAGTTCGAAGACAAGGCACTGTCCGCCAAGTCACGCGCACTGACTCGAGAGAAATGGCTCTACGACCAGCTGTTGGCCACCCTGAATGAGCAGCTGCATGCCCTGCAAGCCACCTCGCGGGCCTTGGCCGAGCTGGACGTGCTGTGCGCCTTTGCCGAACGTGCCGAGGCGCTCAACTGGGTGCGCCCACGGCTGGTCGCCACCACGGGCATTACCATTACCGCGGGCCGCCACCCGGTCGTGGAGCAGGTCAGCGACAAACCGTTCGTGCCCAACGATGTCATGCTGACGCCGGAACAGCACATGCTGATCATTACCGGCCCCAACATGGGGGGTAAATCGACCTACATGCGCCAGACGGCCCTCATTGCCCTCCTGGCGCACAGCGGCAGTTTCGTGCCTGCCGATGCCGCCGAGGTTGGCCCCGTCGATCGTATTTTCACCCGTATCGGTTCCTCCGATGATTTGGCAGGCGGGCGCTCCACCTTCATGGTGGAAATGACCGAAACCGCCAATATCCTGCACAATGCCACCGAGCACAGCCTGGTGCTGATGGACGAGATCGGGCGCGGCACCAGCACCTTCGACGGCTTGTCGCTGGCCTGGGCCAGCGCCGAACATTTGGCCCAGGCCCGCGCACTGACGCTGTTCGCGACGCACTACTTCGAAATGACCGCGCTGCCCGAGCAGGCCGAGGGGGTGGCCAACATTCACCTGACGGCTACCGAGCACGGAGATGGCATCGTCTTCATGCACCGCATCGAAGCCGGCCCCGCCAGCCAGAGCTACGGGCTACAGGTAGCGCAACTGGCAGGCGTACCGGGGCCGGTGATTCGTCGCGCACGGGAGAAGCTGATGACGCTGGAACAGCGTGACGTGGACACCCAGCAGCGGCCCTTGTCAGGCTCCCAGGCCCCTCAGCAGAACGACCTGTTTGCCAGCGCGCCACATCCGGTGGTGGACGCACTGACCAGCACCGACATCGACGATTTATCACCGCGCGAGGCGCTGGATCTGCTCTACCAGTGGCGCTCGATGCTGTAAACACGGGTGAGATTGATGCCTGGCGCTTGCCGCCATGGGGCAGCACTACTAAAATGGCGCCACATTTAGCTTATAAAAAACGGCTAATCTATAACCATTCGCGATTAAACACGACCGGAGAACGCTCCGGTCCCGCAAGAGGGATAGTGAGATGACGTTTGTCGTTACCGAGAACTGCATCCAATGCAAGTACACCGACTGCGTGGAAGTTTGCCCGGTCGACTGTTTCTATGAAGGCCCCAACTTCCTGGTCATCCACCCGGATGAGTGCATCGATTGCGCCCTCTGCGAGCCGGAGTGCCCCGCCGAGGCCATTTTCTCGGAAGACGAGCTACCGGATGGGCAAGAGCAGTTCATCGAGATCAACGCCGAGCTGGCCGAGGTGTGGCCCAACATTGCCGAGAAGAAAGACCCGCTGCCCGATGCAGAAGAGTGGGACGGCAAGCCTGGCAAGCTCGAAAAGCTGGAGCGCTGATCGCAGCGACACGGCATGGCCTGAGAACCAGCGTTCGCGCTGGTTTTTTTGGACCTGACTGATGCGCAGGCAAAAAAAGGCGGCCCGTAGGCCGCCCGCTCCAAGCACTTCCTCTGACCACTCCTTGGGTCAACCTCCTCAGGTGACTTCCTTGCCAAGGCTCACATCACTGTGTCACCCAGCGCACCTGCCTACATCCCGTTGCATCCTGCCTGAAGCATCCTTGCCTCCCCTTGTCCTGGATGCATTGTGGCAGAACAGCGCAATTTCTCAAGCGGACCCAATACGCAAAAGGCGAGCCCAAGGGGCTCGCCTTTTTTTCATAAAACCCAACTAAGACAATCACTTAAAGTTGGATTAGTGAAAAAATTCGCTTTTTCTTACAAGGTACCGAGCGAATGTCGTCGGCATTTGTAAGAGATCTCTTACAAATTTTTGAGAGATCTCTTACACGCCGCCTCTGGTTTTTCGCTTATTGGCCCTTGATGGCCTTCAAACCAGGGTAAGTCACTTCCCCCAGCTCTGCTTCGATGACCAGCAGACGGTTGTATTTGGCCACACGGTCAGAACGACATAGCGAGCCGGTCTTGATCTGTCCTGCACAAGTGCCCACGGCCAGGTCGGCAATGGTGGTGTCTTCGGTCTCACCACTGCGGTGAGAGATGACCGCCGTGAAGCCAGCGTCCTGGGCCATCTTGATCGCATCGAGGGTTTCGGAGAGCGAGCCAATCTGGTTGAACTTGATCAGGATCGAGTTACCGATCTGCTCGTCGATGCCACGCTTGAGGATCCTGGTGTTGGTCACGAACAGGTCATCGCCCACCAGCTGCACCTTGTCGCCCAGCTTGTCGGTCAAGGCTTTCCAGCCCGCCCAATCGGATTCGTCCATGCCGTCTTCGATAGAGACGATGGGGTAGTCCGCACACAGGCCCGCCAGGTAGTCGGCAAACCCTGCGGAGTCGTAACGCTTGCCTTCTCCGGCCAGGTCGTACTGACCTTCCTTGTAGAATTCGGAGGCAGCACAGTCCAGCGCCAGGGTGACATCGCTGCCCAGGGTATAACCGGCATCGGCCACCGCCTGCTTGATGACGGCCAGTGCCTCGGCGTTGGATGTCAGGTTGGGCGCGAAGCCACCCTCATCCCCTACCGAGGTAGACAGCCCCTTGGCAGACAACACTTTCTTCAGCGCGTGGAAAATTTCCGCGCCCATGCGCAGGCCTTCACGGAAGTTGGCAGCACCGACCGGCTGCACCATGAACTCCTGAATATCCACGTTATTGTCGGCGTGCTCACCGCCGTTGAGGATGTTCATCATCGGTACCGGCATGCTGTACTGGCCAGGCTGACCGTAAAGCTCGGCAATGTGCGCATAAAGCGGTACGCCCTTGGCGTTGGCAGCGGCTTTGGCAGCGGCCAGCGACACGGCCAGAATGGCGTTGGCGCCCAGAGTGGCCTTGTTGTCGGTGCCGTCCAGCGCCAGCATGGCGTCATCCAGACCGCGCTGGTCCCGTGCATCCATCCCCAACAACGCATCACGGATCTTGCCATTCACGGCGTCCACGGCTTTCAACACGCCTTTGCCGAGGTAACGCGCCTTGTCGCCATCACGCAGCTCGAGTGCTTCGCGGGAGCCGGTAGAGGCACCGCTGGGCGCGCAGGCGCTGCCTACGGCACCGCTTTCCAGACGCACGGTTGCCTGAACGGTCGGGTTGCCGCGCGAATCGAGCACTTCCAGCGCACTGATTTCAACAATTTTGGTCATGACAGTGTCCTTTGGTTGTCGGTCTGATGGAGGTTAGGTCCAATGTATACCACGGTTTATCGCAGCGATTAACGGATGGTCAAAGGGTCGAAGCCTTTCACCAAGGCATCCAACTGCGCCAGCTGCGTCAGGAAGGGCTCCAACTGGTCCAGCGGCAGCGCACACGGGCCGTCGCATTTGGCGTTGTCCGGGTCCGGGTGGGCTTCCAGAAACAGCCCCGCCAGGCCTACCGCCACGCCTGCTCGGGCCAGCTCGGCCACCTGGGCACGGCGGCCGTCGGCGCTGTCGGCACGGCCACCGGGGCGCTGCAAAGCGTGGGTCACGTCGAAAAACACCGGATAGCCGGTGTGCTTCATATCGCCAAAGCCCAGCATGTCCACCACCAGGTTGTTGTAGCCAAAGCTGGTGCCGCGCTCGCAGAGCATCAGGCGGTCATTGCCCGCTTCCTGAAACTTGCTGAGGATATGGCGCATTTCATGGGGTGCCAGAAACTGAGGCTTCTTGATGTTGATAGCAGCGCCCGTCTTGGCCATGGCCACCACCAGATCGGTCTGGCGCGCCAGAAAAGCTGGAAGCTGGATGATATCGGCTACCTCGGCCACTGGCGCAGCCTGCCAGGGCTCGTGCACATCGGTAATGATGGGCACGTTGTAGCGCGCCTTGATATCGGCCAGGATCTGCAGCCCTTTTTCCAGCCCAGGGCCACGATATGAGTGAATCGAGCTGCGGTTGGCCTTGTCGAAACTGGCCTTGAAAACATACGGCATGCCCAGCTTTTGCGTCACGGCCACGTAAGCCTGCGCGACTTCATCGGCCAGTTCCGCCGACTCCAGCACGTTCATGCCACCCAGCAGCATGAGAGGCAAAGAATTGCCGGCGGTTAAGCCGGCAACGTGGATGTGATGCTCTGGGAATGGGGATTGAGAAGACATGCTTCCCCCTTTATTCCTGAGATGTGGCGTGGGCACGGGTACGTGCCGTCTTGTACTCGAGCGCGGCGTTGACGAACCCGGAGAACAACGGGTGGCCATCGCGCGGCGTGGAGGTGAATTCCGGATGGAACTGACACGCCACGTACCAGGGGTGGTCAGCAAGCTCGACCATCTCCACCAGCGACTGATCCACGCTCTTGCCTGAAATCACCAGGCCTGCACGCTCCAGTTCATCGATGAACTGGTTGTTGACTTCGAAGCGATGGCGATGACGCTCGACGATCTCATCAGAACCGTACGCCTCGCGCGCCTTGCTGCCTGACGCCAGGTGGCATACCTGCCCCCCCAGACGCATGGTGCCGCCCAGATCCGAGGCCGCATCGCGCAGTTCGATCTTGCCTTCGGCGTTGATCCACTCGGTAATCAGCCCCACTACCGGGTGCTGGGTGTCGTGGGTGAACTCGGTGGAGTTGGCGTCTTTCCAGCCTACCACGTTACGTGCGAACTCGATCACCGCCACCTGCATGCCCAGGCAGATACCCAGGTAGGGGATGTTGTTTTCACGGGCGAACTGGGCGGTCAGAATCTTGCCTTCGACGCCACGCTCACCAAAGCCGCCCGGCACCAGAATGGCGTCCTTGCCAGCCAGACGCTCGGTACCGTGACGCTCGATATCTTCGGAATCGATGTAGTCCACGTTGACCTTGATACGCCCCTGGATACCGGCGTGGATCAGCGCTTCGTTCAGTGACTTGTAAGCATCCAGCAGCTCCATGTACTTACCGACCATGGCGATGCTGATGGATTTCAGCGGGTTGAGCTTGGCATCGAGCACCTTGATCCACTCGGACAGATCGGCCGGTGCCGCCTCCAGGCGCAGCTTGTCGCAGACGATATCGTCCAGACCGTGCTCGTGGAGCATCAGCGGAATGCGGTAGATGGTGTCGGCGTCTTGCAGCGGCACCACCGCACGCTCTTCCACGTTGGTGAACAGCGCAATCTTGCGACGTTCGCTCTCTTCCAGCTCGACTTCGCTGCGGCAAATCAGAATGTCCGGCTGGATACCGATGGAGCGCAGCTCCTTGACGCTGTGCTGGGTCGGCTTGGTCTTGGTTTCGCCAGCGGTCTTGATATAGGGCACCAGGGTCAGGTGCATGTAGATGGCGCGGCTGGCGCCCAACTCACTGCGAATCTGACGAATGGATTCCAGGAAGGGCAGCGACTCGATATCGCCGACCGTGCCACCGATCTCCACCAGCGCTACGTCGAAGCCTTCGCCACCAGCGTAGACACGCTGCTTGATCTCATCGGTAATATGGGGAATGACCTGTACCGTGCCGCCCAGGTAGTCACCACGACGCTCCTTGCGCAGTACGTGCTCGTACACTCGGCCGGTGGTGAAGTTGTTGCGCTGGGTCATCTTGGTACGGATGAAGCGCTCGTAGTGCCCCAGGTCCAGATCCGTCTCGGCGCCATCCTCGGTGACGAACACCTCGCCGTGCTGGAAAGGACTCATGGTGCCCGGGTCCACGTTGATGTACGGGTCGAGCTTGAGCATGGTGACCTTAAGGCCGCGAGCCTCGAGAATCGCCGCCAGCGAGGCCGACGCGATGCCCTTGCCAAGAGAGGACACAACGCCGCCGGTCACGAAGATATATCGTGTCATGGAAAACCTGTCGAAACGTGATCAAAAGGCGTAACAGAAAGCCACACCAGGATGGGACGACAGAATAGCAGATTACACCCTTCGGCTCAATTTGAACCGCAATGGCCGCCGTGCCGGGTCGCGAGCTAACGCTGCCTGCCACACCAACCACTGGCTACCCTTGACGTCCTCCCCGCCCTAAAGGACGGGGATTCCAACTTCTTGAGGGCAACGTCCTGCCCCGAGGCTGAGGATATTCCGGGCCGCATTCACGT
>NZ_PINZ01000020.1:0-51929 GCF_002810305.1 Halomonas sp. 141 | reverse complement strand
GGAAGGCAACAACCAGGGAATCCCCTTCCTTTCCGTCGTCAGACGGCAGCGCAAGCTGAGGGAGGGGAGGAGGTCAAAGGCGATTGCTCACACCATCATCAAGCCCTGCTTGCGTGTTGGCGGCGGATAGGCGGCATCCATCTGTGCCAGGTCCTCATCATCAAGCCTGACCTTATCTGCATCAGCGTTCTGTGTGAGGTGACCCAGATTCACAGTTTTAGGAATCGCAATCACCCCAGGGTGGCGCAGTGCCCAGGCAAGCGCGATTTGCGCGGGGGTGGCGCTGTGCTTGTCGGCGATGCGTTGCAGGGTGCCGTCTTGAAGTAGCGCGCCGCCTTGCCCGATGGGGCAGTAGGCCATCAGCGGCATGTTTTGCTGGGCTTGCCAGGGCAGCAGGTCGTATTCGATGCCTCGTGCTTCGGGGTTGTAGAGGACTTGGTTAGTGGCGCACGCGGGCGCGTTTAGCTCTTCCAGGTCGTCAACGTCGAAATTCGATACGCCCCAACGCAGGATCTTGCCTTGCTCGCGTAGCCGCTCAAACGCTTCCACGGTGTCGCTCAGCGGGTATTGGCCGCGCCAGTGCAGCAGGTAGAGATCAATCGTATCGGTGCCCAATCGGCGCAGGCTACGTTCGCAGGCGACTTGAGCGCCTTGGGTGCTGGCATTGTGGGGGTAAACCTTGCTGACCAGATACGCCTGCTCGCGCCGCCCACGAATGGCTTCACCCACGATTTCTTCAGCGCCGCCCTCGGCATACATCTCGGCGGTATCGATCAGCGTCATCCCCAAATCCAGGCCTTCACGCAGCGCCCTGACCTCAGCCTGCCGCTGCCTGGGATCCTCGCCCATGTGCCAGGTGCCCTGACCAATACGGGGTACGCTGGTGCCGCCTAGCACTATTGTCCGCATATCTTGCTCTCCTGATGGTGTTCCTGTTGCGATGTGGTTCTGACTGTTCGAGGCCATCGCCGTTCATGCACCCAGCGTAGACTATCCGTGTCTCGAAAATTTTCTATTTTGTCTCTTCAAGGATACGTTGCTATAGTCTATTGAAGTAACAGGCGTTAGAGATACCATGCCGGAAATTGATGCGTTGCTAGGCCTTTCTTTTTGCTTGTATTTTTTTGATAACAAGCAACATAAGCTACCCCACCTTCATGTGAAGTATGGTAGCTACGAACTGATCATTGCGATTGAAACGGGTGAGTGCCTGGAGGGCTATCTACCTAACAAGCAGCGTAAGAGAGCGGAGAGCCATATTTTCGATCACCGTGAACAGTTGATGGTGATGTGGCACAAAGCAGTGAATGGCGAAAACCCGGGTAAGCTAGGTGACGTATGCTAAAAATCGTGGATGTTGATGTCATTTCAGGTCATGCCTTGGCGCTAACGTTCAGCGATGGCTACTTCGGCCGCGCTGATCTGACAGCTTACTTCAGTAAGCCTCCCTTTTCTGAGATCAAGGATTTCAAGCGTTTTTCCTTAACACCAGAAGGATCCCTCAATTGGAGCGGCAACGAGCTTTCTGCGGCAACACTGCGTGCTATTACCAAAGGTGAGCAAAAATCCGCAGACGTTTTTGTTAACGTTCAAGAAATGGAAGCCGTCATTAAGCAGGCTTCCTGGGAGTCGATGAAAGAGGGACGCGCCGATATTTTGCAAGCCGCCATTCGCTCTTATGTGGAACAATTTGGTCATAGTCAAGTGATTGCGAAAGCAGGTATCAAAAGTCGCACCAGTGCTTATCGTTCCTTAAAACCTGAAACCAGGCCCAATTTTGATACGCTGGTTCAACTGGGGCACGCAGTGATTGAGCTCGCGCAAGAGCGTGCTGTCAGTATCAACGAGTCTTCCATTTAAGCTGTATTCTGCGTTTACGCATTGAAGGTATTCGCACCCAGCGATTGAGCCAAAGGAACCCTCATGGCCGAATACACCGCTTCCATTCACTGGGCCCGTGGGGCCGATGAAGCCTTTATAGATCAGCGCTATAGTCGTGGGCACGAGTGGGTGTTCGATGGTGGCGTCCGTGTGGCGGCGTCGTCATCGCCCCATGTGGTGCCGTTGCCCTACTCGGTGGAGGCCAACGTCGACCCGGAAGAGGCGTTCGTGGCTTCGCTTTCCAGCTGCCATATGCTGTTCTTCCTGGCCCTTGCTGCGCAGCAGGGCTTGGTGGTGGAAAGCTACGTGGACCACGCCGTGGGGGTGATGGAGAAGGGCAGCGACGGGAAAATCGCCATGACCAGGGTGACACTGCGGCCCAAAGCGCTGTTTGCAGCGCAGGCACCTTCTGTCGAGACGCTCGAACAGCTCCATCACGCCGCCCATGAAAAGTGCTTTATCGCCAACTCCGTCAAGACCGAGGTCGTGACCGAGATTCAGCTTTAAAGCGGGGCTGTAGGGGCTGCGCAGGATGGCAAAACGTCCTGGCAGCGGTTAGCCTAAGCGGTTGATGGATACTCTCGTTAAGCGGATGGGCACTGCCATGGAACACTCCTCTAACGTCACGTTGGCGCTGGCCGACGCTTCGACATTCGATGCATTCAAGCAAGAACTCAAGGCCTCGTTCAGCGTGGCCGTGGAAGAGGCCTTTGGTGCGGTAGAGCCGGGTCTGATTCCATCGGATGATGATATCGACCAATCCCTGACCGCCCCCGATGCCGTGGTGCATCACATCCTTCTGGATGGCGAGAAAGTGGGCGGTGCAATTGTCACCCTGGAGGCATCGACCCAGCGCAATACTCTGGATCTGTTCTACCTCTTGCCCAACTCCTTCGGGCGTGGGGTGGGCTACCGTGCCTGGCAGGCTATCGAGCAGGCGTACCCCGCCACGCGGGTATGGGTGACCCACACGCCGTACTTCGAAAAGCGCAACATCCACTTTTATGTCAACAAGTGTGGTTTCAAGATCGTCTCTTTTTACCACCGTGACTACCCCGCTCCAGGCGACGAGGCGCGGGGCAGCAAGGCACACAGGCTAGAGTTTTTTGGTTTTGAAAAAGTCATGATGTAAGCCCGCAAGAAAAGGATTTTAAAGTGACCGTAAGAGCAGCAGAAAGAAGCGATATTGCCGCCATGGCCGAGGTGTATCAGGCCTGTTTCCCCCGCGAGAAGAACCATGCCCAGTGGATCGAGGCATCGTTTAACGCCTACCCGCGGGGCGTGTACTACGTGGTAGAAGTAGCGGGCGTGGTGCGTGGCTATATTCTGTGGTGCGTAAAGAACGGCTTTCGGGAAAAAAGCATCATCGAGCTGGAGCAGATCGGCATTCATCCCGACGCGGCGGGCCAGGGGCTGGGTAAGCGGCTCATCGTGGAGTCATTGGCACCGTTCAAGACCCACGTGCGAGGCCTGGGCTGCGGTGTCGGGGCGGTGATGGTGACCACCTCGGAAGGCAACTTCGCGGAAAAACTGTATCAATCGACCCTGGGGGTTTCCCGCGCGGCGGTGGTCAGCGGTTATGGTGCCGGGGATGAGGTGATTCTGTATAACCCCAGCATGGCGTAGCCAGCGATGGCGTGCGGAGAATTTTCAAGGAGCAGAACATGAAGGGCGAGTGCCTGTGTGGGGAAGTGGCGTTCACGATCGAGGGTGAGCTGCCTCACCTGTACCAGTGCCACTGTTCGTTATGTCGCAAGGCCACCGGCGCGGCGGCCAATGCGGCCACCTTCGTGCCGGGGGAGCAGTTTCAGTGGCGCTCGGGGCAGGGGAATGTCCGCTCGTATCAGCGGGAAAGCGGCTATCGCAGCGACTTTTGTGCCACCTGCGGTAGTCCGGTGCCGAATCAACTGCGCGGCAGCGACTGGATGTGGGTGCCTGCCGGGCTGTTGGAAGGCGAGACCGATGCCAGGGTGGCAGTGCATTTGCATGTGGCCTCGGCGGCTACCTGGGAGCAAGAAACCAACCACTGCCAGCGTATCCAGGCCTCGCCCGAGAGCCTTCAGGCACTTCACGCTCTGCTTCAGTAGGCATGTCATGCACGCTCACTCACATCACTATCGTATTCGTGCCTTTCAGGCGGACGACATGGAGGCCGTGCTGGCTATTTGGCTGGCGGCGTCTATCCAGGCGCATGATTTTATCGAGCCTGACTTTTGGCACGCCCAGCGCGATGCCATGCGGGAGCGATACCTTCCCGCCTCAGAAACCTACGTAGCCGAAACCTCAGGCCAGGTGGTGGGCTTCTATAGCCTTTACGAGAACACCCTGGCCGCGATTTTCGTGCAGCCAGAGGGGCAAGGCCGTGGCCTGGGTAGTGCGCTACTGGAAGATGCCAAACGCCGTCGAGCATGGCTGGAACTGACCGTCTATGCCCAGAATACGCCCAGCATTCGTTTTTACGAAGCGCGCGGCTTTGTGCGCATGGGCGAACAGCAGGATGAACACACGGGAGCGCCGGAGCTGCTGATGCGTTTTAGCCCCTCGTAAGAATAGCGCTACACTCATGTTGTCTATTTTCCCTTACTGCCCAGGAAGGTTACCCATGAATCACCGCCAACCACGCTGGATGCGTGCCACGCTATCGGCGTGCGTGCTGTTCGCTTCGTCTGTTGCAATGGCACAAGACGACCCTATCAGCGCTGAGCTGGCGCGTATCGAACAGGCGCTGGACGCGCGCATTGGCTTTGCGGCGCATGATCTGGCCACGGGCCAGCGCTGGGAGGTGAACGCGGATGAGCGCTTTGCCATGTCCAGCACGTTCAAAACGCTGGCGTGTGGCGCGCTGCTGGAGCAGGTGGATGAAGGGCGGCTAGCGCTGGATACCGAGGTCAGTTTCGATGAATCGGCGCTGGTGACTTACTCGCCGGTGACCGAGCAGTATGCGGGGCACCAGCCAATGACGCTGTTCGAGCTGTGCGATGCCACCATGACCACCAGCGACAACACGGCGGCCAACCTGATACTGGAAGCCCTGGGCGGGCCGGAAGCCATCACGGCTTTTGCGCGCCGCCTGGACGATTCCGTTACGCGGCTCGACCGTTTCGAGACCGAGCTGAACGAAGCCACGCCCGGGGATGAGCGCGACACCACCACGCCTAATGCCATGTTGGCCACGCTGGAAACGCTGGTGCTGGGCGATGTGCTCACCCCGGAATCTCGGCAGCAGTTACAAGACTGGATGAAGGGCAACGCCGTGGCCGATGGGCTGTTTCGTGCCGCCATGCCTTTCGATTGGGTGATCGCCGATAGAACCGGCGCAGGTGGCTATGGCTCTCGTTCCATCACGGCCATCATCTGGCCTCCTGAGCAGGCGCCCACCGTGGCTGTGTTCTACCTCACCGAAACAGACGCATCGTTCGAGGCACGCAACGAAGCCATTGCGTCGTTGGGGAAGGTGGTGCAAGCGTATCTGGATGAGCGCTAAACATCGCTCCTGATTACCCGCAGGGTGGCTCATGGGCTACCCTGCGGGTGATGTACATGAGGCTACGCAGGTTACAGTGCCTGTAGCATACCGGTAACGCCACCGCCGGTATGCTCTATCAGTACCATCACCCCAATCCCGATCAATACTACCCCGCCTATCAGTTCTGCCCAGTGGCCTACGTAGCGCCCCAGTTTGTGGCCAAGCAAGGTGCCCATCGAGGCCATGACGGTGGTCGCCAGGCCGATGGCCAGGCTGGTGGTAATGATATCCACGTCGATAAACGCCAGGCTGGCGCCGACGGCCATGGCATCCAGGCTGGTGGCAATGGCGGTCAGTACCAGCAGCCATAGCGTTTGCTTGCGGTGGGCTACCTGCTCTTCTTTTTTGAGCCCTTCGTACATCATGTGCAGGCCAATGGCGGTCAGCAGTACAAACGCGACCCAGTGGTCCCAGGCTTCCACGTACTGTTGAGAAGCCTTGCCTGCTACCCAGCCCAGTACTGGGGTGATCGCTTCGATGGTGCCGAATATCAGGCCAATGCCAAGGGCATGTCGCCAGCGTGGTTTGGTCAGTTCGGCCCCTTTGCTGAGTGATGCAGCAAAGGCATCCGCCGACATGGAAACCGCTAAAAAGAGCAGGGCTACAGGTGTCATCGCAAACGGCTCACGTTATCTGAAGAACCAGTGAATACCTATACCCGAGTATGTGGGTCGGGTATTTGAATGGACGGAATCCTATCAGGTTTTAGAGTGAGCCTGGCGCTATTCGTCATGAGCATCAACGACGCGGACGCCGTTGATACAGCCACCATACGTCTACCCCAAAGGAGTAAGCCAGGCTGAGCAGGGCTCCCAGGGCCAGCAGGCTGGCGTAAAGGGAGGAGGTGAAGGGAGTCAGTGCCAACAGGAGTGCCGTGACCTGCCAGACACAGATCAGTTTACGGCGGAAGCTGTCGTACAACGGCGCCTCTAGCCAAGGCAGCAGCCATCCTGCTGCCACGAAGCCATAGCGCATTGCGCCAATCAGCAATACCCAGGGGCCCAGGGCTTCTGCGCGCATCAGGGCCAGGCATAATAGCAGGATCAGCAGGGCATCCAGCTCCATGTCAAAGCGTGCGCCAAAGGGCGAGTGGCTGTGGGTGCGGCGGGCAATCCAGCCGTCCACGCCGTCCAGCAGCAGGGCAATCATGGCGACACCCAGCCATAGCCCAATGGCCTGTTGAAAGGCGCCGCCCACCAGGGCGCCAGCCACCAGTGCCACCAGTACACCACGCACGAGGGTGACTCTATTCGCCCAGCCCAGCGCACCGTAGGGCCAAAACAACAGCACTAGCGCGCTCATCACGGCATATAAGCCGACGGCTAACCACCAGTTGGCGGCACTCGCCATGAGCGGACCCATAAGCCATCCCAAACCGCCCAGTAACAGGCCCCCCAGCAGCAGCTCTAGGCTGCTATGAAGCCGGTTGAAGCGTGGCGATTCCGTAGTGTGTGAGGCTGGGGGCATGGAGGCTCTCGAAGCGGCATCGTCATCCGCAGTTGAAATTAGTGGTGCAATAATTTATCAATGTATCATTATTGTATAGATATGGCGCGCTGCTTGTGCTTTGCTGGTGAGCTGTCGAGCCGCGTCACGAAGGTTAATAAACGTTAATAGACCGTTTTCTTTTCTAAGCTAAGCTATAGGTTAGCCCTTGAAAAGTCGCCAACTCTTGCAAAGGCTTGGGTCAACGCAGGGAACTTGCGCTTCAACGATAAGGAAATGTCATGTCAGTGCCTGATACCGCTCAGGCCTTTTGGGTCACCCGCCCAGGCCACGGTGCAATTCAGTCCGAATCTCTCCCTGCCATGGGCCAAGACGATGTGCGTGTGCGTGCGCTTTACAGCGGCGTCAGTCGAGGCACCGAGTCGCTGGTGTTTCATGGCCGTGTGCCGAGCAGCGAGACCCAGCGTATGCGCGCGCCCTTTCAGGTGGGGGAGTTCCCTGGCCCTGTCAAATATGGTTATTGCAGTGTAGGCCGCGTGACCCATGGCCCTCAGGCGCTGGTCGACCAGACCGTATTTTGTCTTCACCCCCACCAGGACCGCTATATCGTCCCGGCCACCATGGTGGTGCCGGTGCCCGCTGACGTACCGGCTTACCGGGCGGTGCTGGCCGCCAACATGGAAACGGCCATCAACGGCGTGTGGGACGCCAACCCCATGCTGGGTGAACGGGTATGTGTCGTGGGCGGCGGCGTCGTGGGTGCGCTGGTGGCTTACCTGTGCGCGCGTATTGCTGGGGTGCAGGTGCAGCTCATCGATATCAATGGCGAGCGTGAGGCGTTGGCCGATGCGCTGGGGGTGCCGTTTGCCCTGCCGGAGCAGGCCCCTGCGGATCAGGATTGCGTGATTCATGCCAGCGGTCATCCTGAGGGCCTTCGCCTGGCCATGTCATTGGTGGGCCAGGAAGGGCGCGTGATCGAAATGAGCTGGTTCGGGGAGGGTGACGTGGCGCTGCCCCTGGGCGGCGCGTTCCATTCCCAACGTTTGACCCTGCGCGCCAGCCAGGTGGGCCAACTGCCTGCCAAGCTGCAACCTCGCTGGAACTACCAGCGTCGCCTGGCTCTGGCGTTGCGCCTGCTGGCCGACCCGACGCTGGATGTCTTGATCAGCGGTGAGAGCAATTTCATGGACTTGCCTGCCCTGGCGCTGGCGTTGTTTGGCCCGGGCAGCAAGGCATTGTGCCATCGCATTCGTTACCCCGTTCAGGATGAACCTGAATAACCCAAGGAGTTGCCATGTACCGTTTATGTGTTCGTGACCATTTCATGATTGCCCATAGCTTCAAAGGGGAGGTCTTCGGCCCTGCGCAGCGTACCCATGGGGCAACGTATGTGGTGGATGTCATCTTTCAGCGCCCCGCGTTGGATGAAGATGGCCTGGTCATCGATATCGGGCTGGCCAGTGAAACCGTCAAGGAAGTGTTGGCGGGATACAACTACCGCAACCTGGACGAGGTGAGCGAGTTTACCGGCCAGAACACTACCACCGAATTCATGGCCAAGGTGATTTTCGACCAGCTGGCCGAAGCGATTCGTGGCGGCAGGATGGGAGAGACTGCCAAGGGGCTGACCCGCATGGAAATCAAGCTGCATGAATCCCATGTGGCCTGGGCAAGCTACGAAGGCGAGCTATGAGCCAACGATTTACCCTGATCGTGGCCGGCGACCCTGGCCAGCGTACTGGCGGCTATCTCTATGATGCCCGCATCGTGGAGGCGCTGCGCGAGCAGGGCCACCAGGTGACGGTGGTGGGCCTGGAAGGGTGCTTCCCGTTGGCCGATGAGGTCGCGGCGAGCGCCCTGGCCCACGCGCTGGAGCAGCAGGCGTCAGGCGCCCGAGTGATACTCGATGGCCTGGCCGTAGGTGCGCTGCCCGACGTGGTCGCACGACATGCCAACAGGCTAGACCTGACCGCGCTGCTGCATCACCCGCTGGGGGATGAGCAGGGGCTGTCCAGCGATGAGCAGCAGCATCTGCACCGCAGTGAGCTGACGGGGCTTGGCGGCGTGGCGCGTATCATCGTGACCAGCCGTTTCACCGCGCGGCGCTTGAAGGCGCTGGCCGAGCAGTACGCCGTGCCGATCACTGCGCCGATCAGCGTGGTGGAGCCTGGCGTGGCGCATGCCCCTATCAGCCCGGCGCCGCGTGAGGGTGAACCCCTGCGCTTGCTGTGCGTTGCCACCCTGACGCCACGCAAGGGGCAGGACGTGCTGGTGAAGGCGCTGGCAGGGCTGACCCATCTGTCCTGGCAGTGTGACTGCTATGGTGCCGAGCGAGACGCCGAGTTCAGCGCCAGCGTTCGCCAGCGCGTGGAAGAGCATCACCTGGGCGAGCGCATCGCGCTGCACGGTGAGTGTGATGCCGCCACCCTGGAAGCTGCCTATCACCGGGCTCACGCGCTGGTACTGCCCTCCTGGTACGAAGGTTACGGCATGGTGGTGACCGAAGCCTTGGCCCATGGCCTGCCCGTGATCACCACCACCGGTGGCGCCTTGCGCGATACGCTACCCGAAGGCGCTGGCTTGAGCGTTGCGCCTGGCGATGTGCCCGCATTGCAGGCGGCGCTGGAGCAGTTCTGCATTGACCAGGCCCTACGCACGGCGCTGCGGGCAGGCGCTGCGGTCGCACGCGGAGAACTCAATGACTGGCAGGCGGCGGGTGCCCAGTTTGCCAGCGCGCTGAACATGGGGGTCGCGCCGAACATGCCCGCAGGCAGCCAGTTTGCGGCCAGTTGGCTCAGCCAGCGCGAGCGCGTGGATAGCCAGTCGCGCAGCAGCGCGCTGGTAGCAGGTTTGAATGCCTGGCTGGCCAACCGTGATAGCATCACCCTGGCAGATTTGGGCTGTGGGCGGGGCAGCAACGTACAGTTTTTGGTGCCCCGGCTGAGCGTTCCTCAGCGCTGGGCATTGTTCGACCACGACCCTGAATTGCTCAAGGAAGCCCGTGGCCGTGCCATGCAGCTCCACGATGCCCGTGGCCAGCCCGTCCAAGTGGCAACCCACTGCACCTCGCTGGCGAAGCTGGCGCACTCTGCCTTGCTGGAAGCCGATGTGGTCAGTGCCTCGGCGCTCATCGATCTGGTCTCCCAGCCGTGGATCGATGCGCTGGCCGCCCAGTGCGCCGAGCAGCGGCAGGCGCTGCTGGTCAGTCTCAGCGTGACGGGGGAGTGGTGCTTCATCGATGCGGAGCACCAGCCACTCGATCACCCCGAAGATCGCTTCGTACGGGGCCTGTTCAATGCCCACCAGCAGCGTGACAAGGGGCTGGGCGAGGCGCTAGGAGGCCACGCCCATGCGGCGCTCGCGGAGGCGCTCAAGCGCCGGGGGTATAGCCTTGAAGAGGCTGCCACGCCTTGGCAACTGGCCGCAGGAGACACCACCCATGAGCCGCTGATTCGCTCGCTCATAGAGGGCTGGGCCGCCGCCGCCACGGAGCAGGCGCCGGAAGCGGCCACGCGTATTGCCGAATGGCGCACGGCCAGGCTGGACGCCGTGGAGCGTGGCCAATGGGGTGTGTGGGTAGGCCATCACGATCTGCTGGCACTGCCAGCGGTGGCGGGGTAGCAGAGTGCTCGCGCGTGGCTGGCGTGCGCCCTGGGTACGACGTTGCCTGGTCAGCGGCATGCTGCTGCTGGCGCTCGCCTTGTGGGTCGAACCTGCCGATATCATGGCCGAAGTGCAGCGCTTCTCGCTGGGCTGGATGGCTCTGGCGCTGGCCATCAGCGTGCTGCAAGTCATGCTCAGTGCGTGGCGCTGGCAGCTCACGGCGGGGCTGATCGGCGTGCCGCTGCGTTTTGGCTACGCCCTGCGTGAATACTACCTGGCGCTGTTGGTCAATCAGCTGCTGCCAGGCGGGGTGCTTGGAGATGCCGGGCGCGCGCACCGCCATGCGGGCCAGGCCACTTCTCGTGGCAGCGCCTGGCGGGCGGTGGTGATCGAGCGCGCGTCTGGTCAGGTGGCCGTGGCGCTGCTCACGCTGGCAGCGCTGCTGGCATCGCCGCTGTGGCACGCTGCGCTGGGCCCTACGGTGTTGATGTCATTGGCGGCTGGCGCCCTATTTGGCCTGGCAGGACTGGCGCTGCTGATACATTGGACGCGTCGCCAACGGCTGGCGCTACCGCGCTGGTGCCAAACGCTGGGGCGCGATCTGCGCCGGGGGCTGTTTCAGCGTCGCGTATGGCCCCTGCAACTGGGCTCGTCGCTGACCATCGTGATCAGCTATGGCCTGGTCATGCTGTGCGCGGCCAGGGCCATCGGTAGTCCGATACCTGCCTTTGAACTGCTGGCGTTGGCACCGGTACTGCTGCTTTCCATGCTGGTGCCGCTCTCGGTAGCCGGGTGGGGCGTACGCGAAGGCGCCGCAGCAGGTTTATGGATGCTGGTGGGCATGCCGCCTGCGCAGGGTGTGGCCATTTCGCTGGCGTATGGCGTGCTGGTGCTGCTGTCCAGCCTGCCGGGGATCCCCGTGGCACTGGCTCGGCGCGGTCAAGCGAGCCCGGCAGGCCCTCCGGCCTCTTCGGCTTCGGGTGGTGGGGTCATGGGGGCTGCCGAGTCAGGAGCGGCGCAGCTCGACGTCGAACAGCGTGTCGGCGCCGCATCGGAACGAGCGCATCGTGGGGCGCAGCGCCTGCTCCAGGGTGTCGATGGGGGTCATCACCAGCCCGGGCCGCCCCGAACCAATCAACAGCGGGGCCACCAGCAGGTGCAGGCGATCCACGGCCTGGGCTTCGATGAACTGAGAAATGGTGATGCCGCCACCTTCCACCAGAACGCGGTGCAATCCGCGCTCTGCCAGCAGTGCAATGACATCGTGGGGTTGAAATTGCCCATGGGCATTCAGCGGCAGGCAGCACTGCTCGGCAGCGCTGTTCAGCGGGGCTACCTGAGGTCCGGTGATGTGCAGCGTCGCCACGTCGCCTGGTTGAAACAGCGCCAATGTGGTGGGCACGCGACCGCGCGGGTCCAGCACCACGCGAACCGGGTTGGGCCCATCGACATGGCGCACGGTGAGCTGGGGGTTGTCGGCCACAGCGGTGCCGGCGCCCACCACCACGGCATCGGCCAGGGCGCGCAGCCGGTGCAGGTGCACCAGGCTTTCAGGGCCGTTGATGTAGTGGGAATGGCCGCTTTCCGTGGCGATACGCCCATCCAAACTCTGGCCCAGCTGCGCGACCACCCATTGGGGCCTGGCGGCCAGCGGGGTCAGGCAATCGAGCCACTGCTGAACGTCCGGCCCAGCGGCCTGTGGCGTCTGGGCCTCAGGGGGAAGAGTAGACGCCTCGGTCATGCGCTGTGCCGTGGCACTCAACGCGATCAACCATTCCCAGGCAGCCTCATCATCGAGGGCCGGGGAGTATCGAGCAGAAGAACTGGAGTCGGGCATAACGCTTCCCTATTGGATACACCCACTGATCATGCGGGGCCAGGTAGCGCAACGCAAGTGACCTTTGTTCAGACGACCAGGCAATCCGGAGGCCTACATGTATCACATTGAACGCGCCATTTTTGATATTCGCCGTGGTTTACCTGTCGTGATTCGCAGTGGTGAGCAGCGCTTGCTGGTGCAGGCGCTGGAGGGTAGCCGCTCGGTGGCGGCGCTGGCGGCGCTGGCGGCGCTATCGGGCTCACGTCCGGCCATGGTGCTGACCCGCCATCGGCTGGAGGCCATGGGGTTGTCGCTCAAGGCCGACGCTGCCTGCCTGCCACTGGCCGAACAGATCGGCGAGCATGAGCTGCACCAGCTGGCCCTGGCGCCTGGCCAGGCGCGTTCGAGCGCGCTGCTGAGCGGCTTGAAGCCTGCAGGCGCGGCCGAGCGCGGTGCCGTCACCCTGATGCGCCGGGCGCTGCTGGTGCCTGCGGCCCTCACCGCCGAGGTGAGCGAGCAGGCCAGCCATGCTGTGGCCGAGCAGGTGCGCCAGGGGCAGCTGCTGGAAGTCAGTGCCGAAGAAGCCCTGCAGTGTCTGGCCGGTGCGCCGGGCATGCTCAAGCGGGTCAGTGAAGCCAACATACCGCTGGAAGACACGCCGCATAGCCGCTTCGTGCTGTTTCGCGAGCCCGATGGCCTGCGTGAGCACGTGGCAGTGGTGATCGGCCAGCCCGAAGCCCAGCAAGGCCCCGTGCCGCTACGCATGCACTCTGCCTGTTTGACCGGTGACCTGTTCGGTAGCTTGCGCTGTGACTGCGGTGAGCAGTTGCGTAATGCCGTGGCCGATATCCAGGGGATGGGCGGTGGCGTGCTGCTGTATTTGGCCCAGGAAGGGCGGGGCATCGGCCTGGCCAACAAGCTGCGCGCCTATACCCTGCAAGACAGTGGCCTGGATACCGTGGACGCCGACCAGGTGCTGGGGTTTGGCGACGATGAGCGGCAGTACGCGGTGGCGGTGGATATGCTCAATGCGCTGTCGATTCATCAGGTACAGCTATTGACCAACAACCCGCTGAAAATGTCGGCCCTGCGGGAAGGGGGGATCGAGGTCGTCTCGCGTCAGGCCCTGTATGGCAGCGTGACCGACCACAACCATCGCTACCTGAGTGCCAAGGCCAACCGGGCCGGACATTTTCTGGACGACGTGCTGGAGAGCCGTGGCCACTGAAATATCAGGCGTCAACCGCTGAACACTTAATCGTTGCCGCTGAGCCAGCATCCGGCCAGCGGCATTTTATGGTCAAGAGAGTCAGTTCAGGGCGGGCAGTCGAGTGGTTTCTTCCACCACGCGGGCCAGCAGGCCCGCATAGTGGCGCACCAATCGTTCGCCCAGGTCGGCGCTGGCGCCATGGGCATCGCCCGCCACTCCGTGGGGGCTCAGGTCCTCTGCCAACCAGGCATAGGCCGCGCTGCCTTCGGCGCCCAGCAGGCCACCTTCGGGAGGCGTGGCGGGGGGCGTGGGCGTATACCCTTCGGTGTCTACCCACTGAGGGGCCAGGTGCAGCATCATCGAGGTCTCCAGCAGCCCTCCGTGCAGCCCATGGCGCAGCTCATCGGCGGCCAGGGCACCTTCCAGCGGCGGCAGCCGAGTATAGGTCGCCTTGACCACGCGCATGGCGTGGCGCTGGCGCAGGGTCAGGGCCGCCAGGTCCATCACGGCTTTGTTGCCGCCATGGCTGTTGATCATCATCAGCTTGTGGATGCCCGCCCGGGCAACGCTGTCGCCGTAGGCTTCCAACGCCTCGATGGCCAGCCTGGCGGGCAGGCTCAGGGTGCCTGAAAAGCTGGCGTGCTCATCGCTGGCTCCGATGGCCATGGGGGGCAGGCAAAGCACCTCGATGTCGTCGGGGAGCTGCGCCAGCATGGCCGCCTGCAGGCCCTCGCCGATTATCAGGTCGGTGCCCAGGGGCAGGTGGGTGCCGTGCTGCTCGATGGCGCCCAGCGTGATAAGGGCGATGGGCTGGCGCTGGGCCAGGGCCTGAAGTTTGGGCGCGGTCAGGTGTTGCCATTCATGAACCATAACAGTCTCTTCAAGGGTGATCAGTACGGCTGAGTGCTAGGCGTCGGTCAGTATCGGATGGTCGTGGCGGCAGGCGTAGATATCCCCCGACGCCAACTGTCCCGCTCCCTGGGCGAGCCATTGTTGCATGGCCTCTGGGGTTAGCCACTGCTCGAAGAGGAATCGGCGGCGCTCGCCTGCAATGGCGTTGAAGCGATACTCCCCCAGCCGCTGTATCTCTGCCAGGCAGGCATGGCTGACCTCCAGCATGCCCGCAACGAACTCCACGGAGAGGGCCGCAACGGGGTGATGGAGCCCCTGCAGTACCTCGGCCTCGAAGCCTTCCACGTCGATCTTGATAAAGCGCGGGGTGCCATAACGTTCGATCAGTGCGTCCAGAGTGGTCATGTCGACCTGCAGAGTCTGCTCCCAGCGCACGTGATGAAAGCCGGGGTTGCGCTCGCCTACCTGATGGCGCCAGTCGTTGGCCAGCGTGGACAGGGTGGGGTTGCCTTCGCTGATGGCGATCTCGGCGACGCCGAGCCGAGGCCCCACGGCCAGCGGCAGCAGGGTGATGTCAGGGCGTTTCAGCAAGCGCTGAAACCACTTGGCTAACGCTGGCTGGGGCTCCAGAGCAATGACCCTGGCCCCCAGAGCTTGAAATGCTGCACTGCGATCTCCTAGGTGTGCACCCACATCGAAGGCAATGTCGCCAGGCGCGATGAAGGGGCGATAAAGGCGTTGCAGGCTGCGCTGCCGCCCCGGCCGCCAGTAAATGAACAGCGAGCGAGCCATGCCGCCTGCGCGGCGCAGCGGTGCCAGGGTCAATGAAGGCATTTAATGAGGCTCCTTGGCACGGGAAGCGGCGTTTCGGCGCGAGGACAAGGCCTTCAACGGTTGGCTGGGCATGTCACCGAACTGCTCCCGTGGCGGCTGGTTGGGGGTGGCCGAGCCACTGACGATCAGACGTTGGGAATGACGTGCGCACAGGTCGGCGAAGTCTTGCAGCAGGGGTGGGGTCGGGCAGCCGGTGGGGATATGCAGCAACCCCAGCCGTTGGCTGGCCATCCCGCCCCAGGTGCCGCTGCTGGAGTACTTCACCAGCGGGGCTGCCGCGACCAGGCCAAGCCAGGCTGGTGTCAGCCAGCCAAAGGCCGAGGGTGAAAAAAGGATCATCAAGCCTGCCCAGAGGCTGCCGCACAGCGTCATCCAGCCAGTGTGCCGCCAGCTTTCCCGCCAGCTCAGCGAGCGCTCGCCCCGATGCTGGGTCTGCCAATCGATGGCGCGCCCGATCAACACATTGATGATGAACAGGCTATGCCACGCCATCATCAACGGTGCGATCAGGGCGGCGAAGAGCATTTCCAGCAGCGTGCTGGTGATGAGAGCCAGGCGGCCATTGAAGGCGCGGGGGGCTTGCCACAGCGCCAGCACAAGGCCGAGTATCTTGGGCGCCAGCAGCATGCCGAGCGTCACGCTGAGCAGGCCAAGGGAGAGACTGTGCGGCAAGAGCGGAGGCGCGCCGTTGTCGATGGCCTGATAACCCACCATGAAGCTTGTGCACAGCAAGAGCCCAAGCCATACCAGCGATGAGAGATAAGCGAAGGCACCAAACAGAAAGTGCAATCGGCTAATCGGGTGAAACCCGGCACCGGTCAGCAGCCGAAGGTGCTGGAGGTTGCCCTGCAGCCAGCGCCGATCACGCTTGGCAAAATCCAGCAGGTTGCTGGGCATCGCTTCGAGGCTGTGATTGCCTGCCAAGGGCAGGGGCGAGGCGGCGGAGGCCGTGGCCGAGGTATCCAGCAGCACTTGCCAGCCGCCCCGCTTGAGCAAGGCGGCCTCGACAAAGTCGTGGCTCAATAATTCACCGCCCAACGGGGGCTTGCCAGGCAGGGTCGGCAACCCGGCATGGGCCATGAAGGCATGGGTGCGGATAATGGCGTTATGCCCCCAGTAGTTGGCGGCGTCGCCCTGCCAGAAACTTTGCCCTGCCGCCAGCATGGGGCTGTACAGCGCCGACGCAAACTGAATGAAGCGGCCGAACAGGGTGCGCTGACCCACCGGCAAGGGGACGGTCTGGATCAGCCCTACGCCCGCGTAGCGCTGCATCTGATGCACCAGATGCAGCATGGTGGTGCCGCTCATCAGACTGTCGGCATCCAGCACGATCATGTAGTCGTAGCGCCGCCCCCAGCGACGGCAAAACTCGGCAATATTGCCCGCCTTGAGGCCGCGATTGTCCGGCCGCCGCCGATAGTGCACGGCCACCTGGCCAGCCAGCCGCTGCTGCAAGGCGGCCACATGGGCGGCCTCTTCGGCGGCCTGGTCAGCCTGCTGCGTGTCGCTGAGGATGAACACCTCGAAATGCGCTTGTAACGGGGTGGCTGCATAGTGAGGGTTGCTGCTCATTTCCTGGAGCAACGAGCGACAGGTGGCTTCGAGACCGGCCAGAGTGGGGATGGGGGGCTCGGCATAAATCGGCATGATCAAGGCCGTTTTGCTGGATAGCGCATTGAGGGCTGGCCTATGAGACTGACGTTTCAAGGTCAGAGGGTCCAGCCGCAGGCTGCACAAGATGAAGCCGCATACCGCTCCCCAGAAGGCCAGGGCGATCCAGCTGAAGGTCAGCCCAAACAGCACCAGCATGACGATGCGCCAGCCGAGCGCCAGGTTGGCGACCACGTTGGCCATGACCAGGCAGCCAACCACGCTGGTGCCGATGACCAGCGTGGCCAGCAGCGTACGGCGGGCATTCAGCCAGGGAATGAGGGGACCAAGAGACGTCGAACTAGGCATCGGGATACCATACGTAGTTCCAGCTCTCGGTCAGTGGCTCCCCGTCGTGGGTCAGGCGCAGGCGTATATCGCTGGGGCGATCGGAGGGCAAACGGAAGGTGGCCCGCCAGCCATGGTCGGGTAGCCGCTTCACCTGGGGAAGCTGGGCTTCACCGTCCAGTACGCTGATGTCCAGCTCTGGTACGACATCCTCGGCCAGCGTTTCCAGGGGGCCGCCCATGAAGTCGACCACCAGCTGACGCTGGTCGGCAGACGCAGAATCGACTTCGCCAGGAACGGCGGCACTGCCCTGGCGCGTGCGTATCACGCGGCCCAGCGTATGCTGCTCGGGCTGAGTGTTCAGCGTATAGGTGCGGTAGTGAAGCGTGCGTGATTCACCCGCCTTCAGTGGCGCATCGGCTACCCAGTAGGCAACGATGTTGTCGTGGGTTTCATCCGGCGTGGGGATCTCGACCAGCTCGACATGGCCCTCCCCCCAGTCGCCAATCGGTTCGACCCATTGGCTGGGGCGACGATGATAGTGAGCTTCCAGATCCAGATAACGATCGAAGTGGCGCTCTCGCTGCATCAGGCCAAACCCCTGTGGATCATGGTCCATGAACGCGGAGATACGCAGGGCCGAGGGGTTTTGCAGCGGGCGCCATATCCACTCATCCTGGCCGGTGTGAGCCAGCAGCCCATCCGAGTCGTGTACCTGAGGGCGAAAGTCGTCGGGTCGTTGAGCCGTTGCCTCCCCAAAGGTGAACATGCTGGTCAGTGGGGCAACCCCCAGCTTGGCCACGTCGCTGCGAGCAAACAGCTCGGCTTCCACTTCGGCTTCGGTCTGTTCACCGGGTGTCAGCGTGATGCGATAGGCGCCGCTCAGCGATGGGCTATCCAGTAGCGCCATGAGCGTAACGCTCTCGTCCTCCTGCTCGGGCTTGACCAGCCAGAATTCACGAAACTCCGGAAACTCCTCCCCCCGCTCGGAGGCGGTATCGATTGCCAGGCCCCGTGTGGAGAGCCCGTAGGCTTGCCCCTGGCCTACCAGCCTGAAGTAGCTGGCGCCGAGAAACACCGCAAATTCGTCCGCGTAGTCCGGGTCGTTGATAGGGTAGTGGAGCCTGAAACCGGCATGACCGCTGCTGCTCAGGTCGTGCTCCAGCAGTTCACTGGCCGCACCGTCGTAGGTGAAGTCCTGTTTGTTGAAGGCCAGGGGAGACAAGGTCTCACCATCCAGCACATTCAGGGTAACCGGCGTTTGAAACAGAAAGCCGCTATGAAAAAGCTGTAGGCTGAACGGGCTTTCGTCTTTCCAGTAGGCGCGCTCCGGGTTGAAGCGAATCTGCCGATATCCGTCGTAGTCCAGTGATTGCAGCGCCTCCGGCAGGGTGGCTTTGGGTGCCTGATAGGGCGCATCGGCCAGCTGCTGGGCCTGCGCTATGATAGCCTCGAAAAGTACTTGTTCCTGGCTGGCCATGGCTGAGGCAGAGCACAACCAGCTCAACGACATCATCCAGCTTGCAGCGGTACGACGGCCCATGATCGAGTTCCTTTCGTGGTCAACCCAAAGACGACAGCACAATGTGATATGAAATAATTAAACAAAAGCTGTACGCTTAACAAGTCCTGTTTATTGATTGTGGCACCGCAATGCGTTCTGACCAGCCAAAATGGGCAGGTCTGGCTTGTTCCATGGCCTTGTCAACGGCCTGTCAATTGCCCAAGAGGTGTGAATGTTTCGTCTCCTGCTCGCTATCCTGGTGGTCAATACATTACTGGTCATGCCGCTGTGGTGGCGCTTTGGCACCTGGGGGGTGCCGCTGTTGGCCTGGGAGGCTTGGGTGCTGGTGCCCACCTTGTGGTTGCTCCCTGCCCGGCCATGGCGAAGTGCCGCTGGCCTACTGGTGGTCAGTGCGCTGGCCTTGTTCACGCTCATCAATCTTGGGGATGCCGCCACCCACAGCGCTTTTGGCCGTTCGTTGAACCTGTATCTCGACGTGCCGCTGATGCGCTCCGTTTACCACCTGCTTGTAGGTAATGTAGGCCAACTTGCGGCTATTTGCTTGATGCTACTGGCATTGGTGGTGCTGTTGGGGGGTGTATGGGGGTTGTTGCGCTTGCTGCTTCCCAGGGTGCCGCTTTCGCTGGCGCGCGGTCAGGGCAAGCTTGCTCTGGGGGTTCTGGTGGTGGCTGCGGGCCTGCTGCTGCTGGAGGCAAACCGCTACCGCTGGGTGCCCCATTCTACGCTGCCGGTGGTGAACACGGCGCGTTTTCAGTGGCAGCAGGTGGTTTCGACCCATCAGGCACGGCTGGCCTTCACCGAACAGCTGCAGGCTTCACCCATGGCCACCCGGGCGTTGCCTGGGCTGGAAGGGCGCGATGTGCTGCTGACCTTCATTGAGTCTTACGGCGTCACGGCGCTGGATGACCCGCGCTACAACCGGCAGATTCTGGCCACCCTGGCCGAGATCGAGTCGCGGCTGGAGCAACGCGGGCTATCGGTGGTGTCCGGGTTGATGGATGCGCCGATTCGCGGCGGGCAGTCGTGGCTGGCCCATGCCACCACGCTCAGCGGCCGTTGGATCGACAACCAGCTGTGGTATCGGCTGATGCTCGATAGCGACCACCCCACGCTGATCGATGATTTTCGCGCCACGGGCCAGCACACGCTGACCGTGATGCCAGCCATCACCCTGGCCTGGCCCGAAGGCGAAGCCTACGGTTTCGACCAGATCGTCGCTGCCAGAGACATGCCTTACGCAGGGCCGCCGCTCAACTGGGTCACCATGCCCGACCAGTTTACGCTGGACTATACCCAGCGCCACTTGCTGGGCGGCTCCCCGGTGTTTGCCCAAATCGCGCTGATCTCCAGCCATGCCCCCTGGACGCCCATCCTGCCCGTGCTGGAGAACTGGTCGATGGTGGGGGATGGGTCGATTTTCGCCCCTTGGGAGAACGCGGCCGACCCGCCCGAGGTGATCTGGCGCGATATCGAGCGTATTCGTGACCACTATGCCTGGTCTGTGGACTACGCTGTGAAAGTCACCGGGCGCTGGGCAGAGCGGGTGGCCGATGAGCAAACCCTGCTGATTGCCTTGGGTGACCACCAGGCGGCGCCCCTGATTACCGGAGAAAATGCCAGCGCGGCGGTGCCGGTGCACATCGTCAGCGGCGACCCTGAACTGTTGGCCCCTTTCATGACGCGTGGCTTCGTGAACGGTATGCTGCCCGACCTGTCAGCCACCTTCGATGCCCCACCCATGAGCCAGTTACGCCACTGGCTGCAAGAAGATTTTGGCGCAGTGGAACCGTTACCGGGTACGCAACCAAGGACGACACCATGATTCAACCCGTCATTCTCAGCGGCGGCAGCGGTACACGGCTGTGGCCGCTTTCCCGCGAGCAGATGCCCAAGCAGTTTTTGCGCCTGACCGGCGAGCAGAGCCTGTTACAGCAGACACTGGCTCGGCTTGCGGACATCACCGCACAGCCCGCCATGTTGATGGGCCATCACGCGCATCGCTTTTTGATGGCCGAGCAGCTTCGCGAAGCTGGCCAGCAGGGGCAGGTAGTGCTGGAGCCGGAGGGGCGCAATACGGCCCCGGCCATCGCCTGTGCCGCGCTGTTGGCACGCCAGACGGGGGACGACCCACTTTTGCTGGTGCTGCCCGCCGACCATGTGATTGGCGATGTGGCAGCGTTCACCGACAGTGTGCGGCGGGCCACGCCGTTGGCTGAGCAAGGTTATTTGGTGACCTTTGGCGTCGTGCCGACTCATCCGGAAACCGGTTACGGTTACATTGCCTGCGGCGCGGCGTTGGGGGATGGCCACCATCTGGATGCCTTCATCGAAAAGCCCCCTCTTGAGAAAGCCAAGGCCCTGCTGGCCGAAGGCAATACGCTGTGGAACAGCGGCATGTTCCTGCTGCGGGCATCGGATTATCTCGCCGAGCTGGCACGGCTACAGCCCGACATGCTGGCGGCCTGTCAGGTAGCGGTAGACGAGGCGCACCACGATCTCGATTTCCTGCGCTTGCACGAGGCCTCCTTCAAGCGCTGCCCCAGCGAGTCCATCGACTATGCGGTGATGGAGCACTGTGCCAGGGCCGCCGTCGTGCCGTTGGACGCGCGATGGAGCGACATCGGTAGCTTCGATGCGCTGATGGCCACGCACACCCCTGATGCGGCGGGCAACGTGGTGACCGGTGACGGCGTATTGCGGGATACCCAGCGCTCGCTGGTGGTGGCCAATCATCGCCTGGTGGCGACCCTGGGCGTCGAAGACCTGGTAGTAGTGGAAACGTCGGACAGCGTGCTGGTGGCTCGCCGCGATCATGCGCAGGGGGTCAAGCAACTGGTGGCGGCCTTGAGCGAGGCAGGGCGGCGTGAGCCCTGCTCGTCACCGCTGGTGCACCGCCCCTGGGGCAGTTTTCAGGCCATGGACAGCGGCCAGCGCTATCAGGTCAAGCACATTACCGTGCGCCCCGGTGCACGGCTGTCGTTGCAGCGCCATCATCATCGCGCCGAGCACTGGGTGGTGGTGAGCGGCACCGCCAGGGTCACCGTGGAGGAGCGCACCTTTCTGGTCAGCGAGAACCAATCGACCTACATCCCGATAGGGGCGCTGCATCGCCTGGAGAACCCGGGCAAGATTCCGCTGGAGCTGATCGAGGTGCAGTCCGGCAGCTACCTGGGCGAAGATGACATCGAACGGTTGGACGATGTTTACGCGCGCCACAGCGACGACTGAGCCCGCCGCTACTTCTTCAACACAGCCAGATGCTTCTTCACCACAGCCAGCTGCCAGGCCTTGCCGGGGGCTGGCCCTTGCGTACCGCCAGCCAGCCAAGCGTGCAGCGCACGCCCAGCCAAAGGGCCAGCAGCGGCCACAGCAGCGCGCCGAGAAACATCAGGGTCAAGGTGAACGTGACCAGGAAATAGAGGCTGCCGATCCAGAACGTACGGATCAGGTAGCGGTAGTGGGCCTGCAGCCAGGGCGCTGCCTCGCGACGGTACACATACGCTACGATCACACCTATCAGCAGGGTGATGTTGGCGGTGACCAGCCCGGCCAGGTACAGCGCATAGACGATCTGCGGCGGGCGCGTATCCTGTGGCGGGTTAGACGGGTGGGGAGAAGATTCGGTCATGCCACTCTCGTGTTCAATAAAGGCGGAAATCGTTGGCGTTGGCGAGCCCTTGCTGCTCCTCCACGACCTTGCGGTAGCGCTTGTATTCCCATTGGTACTGGGGTGGGTCCAGGGCAATCGAAGCTTCCACGCTGGCGTTGACGCCGGTGGCTGACAGCGTGTCGTCCTCGCTGTAGACCCGTTCGTCGGCATCCAGAAAGTGAATCTCGAACCCCTTGCCGGGAATACGTCGTGCCACTCCCGTGACCACGCGAGCCTGGGTCCGTGCGACCAGCTTGGGTAGCAAGGTGGCCGTGTAGGCCTCGTGCCCGTAGAACGGCGCGAATACGCCACTGCCCCAGGCGGGTTCCTGGTCGGGCAGGATGCCGATGGCTTCGCTGCGCTTCAAGGCTTTCAGCAGGGCGGCGACGCCACGTGGGTTGGTCGGCACCAGCTGTGCGCCCATGCGCTCCCGGCCGTGGCGCGTAATGGCTTCCAGGTCAGCGATCTTGGGCGGTTCGTACATGGCCGTGAACGGGAAGTGGCTGGAGAGCCAGAAGTTGAGCACTTCCCAGTTGCCAAAGTGGGGCGCCAGTACGATGACGCCGCGCCCTTCGGCCCGTGCGCTGTCCAGCTTGTCGCGCCCGTGCACGGCCAGAATGCTGGCTTCCACCTTTTCGGGAGGTGCCATCCAGGCGTGGCCTAGCTCCAGCATGGTGGCCGTGGAGTGCTGCAGGCTCTGAATCGCAAACGCCTTGCGCTGCTGAGCGGACTGGTCTGGAAAAACCCGCGCCAGGTTCAGCTCGGTCACGCGTCGCTCACGCTTGCTGAAGCGGTAGATCTGAGGCCCCATGAAGGCTGCAGTGCGCCATAGCCGAGTGACGGGCCAGCGGGAGAGCATGCGCCAAAGCCCGGCGATGGCACGGGCCTGATACTGCGCCCGGCGGGTGTGTAACGGTTCACTCATGGATCACAGCAACCAACTGTCGACGTTGGAGGGCGCGCGCTTCTCTTGCAGCCCTTTGAAGCCTTTGACGCAGCGCACGATAAACCACACGGCAAAGGCCAGCAGCAGCGGGAAGCCGATGAGGATGAGTGTCAGCAGCGTGGCGATGCTGCCGTACAGTAGCCCGATCCAGAACGTACGAATTTGATAACGGTAGTGTTCGTCCAGCCAGACAGGGCCCTTGCCACGATACACGTAGGCAATGATCACTCCGATGACCGAGGTGAAGCCCACCACGAAGCTGGCCAGATAAAGGGCATAGATCACCATGGCCATGGTGGTGTCGGGGGCCGGTGAGGGCGTTTCAGGCGTGTCGGTGCGGTTGACCACTTCACCTTCGATGGGGGTGTCGTCACGCATGGGCGTTCCTTCTTTTCGATTCGACGATAGCATCCAGCGGATACCCTGTTAGCCCGCCATGATAGCGCGGGCAGGGCGACTTATCACCCGTCGACCCGCCCAGCATGGCAGTCTGGCTCAGGGCTGGCGTGCTGCTGGTCGACAGATTTCGAGCAGGTTGCCGTCGGGGTCACGCAGATAGAGGGATTCGATGGGGCCGTTGGCTCCCTGGCGGGCGACCGGACCCAGCTCCACATCGACTTCGAGCGCGTCCAGGTGCTGCTTGAACTCATCCAGCGGCAGCTGGCAGCGCAGGCACAAGTCCAGGCTGCCAGGCGTTGGGGTGGCCGACACCGGGGCAATGTCAGTGTCGGTTTGATGCAGGCGCAGGGCTGTATCACCCAGCAACAGGTCGACCCGTTGGGCATCCCGATAACGCACATCCAGACCCAGCACACGGGAATAAAAATCCACAGCGCGACCCATATCGGTCACAGTTACAACAAGATGGTCCAGACCTGAAAGCATGCCTCTTTCCTTAAATACGAACGTAAAACCAGAGAATACGATGATGCGACGCTGCCCGCCATGTCAGCGGCAGTCGCACGACCATCGCGCCGTCGCAAGGCCGTGACTGGGTCACCGACAGTGTCATCAGTTTGCCACGGTTGCATGGCTATGTGGGGTTTAAGGTGCCCATGGGTCGCGCGATGGGCGCCGGGCAGCTATTTTGGGAAGGGCAAGAAACGTCATTCCATGGCTTGGGATAGACGAATTTTCCGCCAATGAAGTATTCAGTTATCAAAAACACCAGACTGCTGGGCATGGGGCTGAAAAAGCATTGACTTTATGCCGCTGGCAGCAATAATTGCGCGCCCGTTTTCTGCCTGCCGGTGCGATAGGCGTACAAACGGCCATCGATTCATACTCAATGCAATGTGAGGTACGCATGTCGCGGCAACTGCTGGCCATGGCGCTGGCGCCCCTACTCGGGCTGTTCATTCTGGGCATTGGCAACGGTTTTCTCGCCACCTTGATCACCATTCGACTGGACGCTGCGGGCGAGTCGGCCACGGTGATCGGTATCGTGTCGTCTGCCTATTTCATTGGACTGGCCCTGGGGGCCATGTTCAATGATCGCCTGTTGCTGCGCATTGGCCATATTCGTGCTTACGGCAGTTTTGCGTCGCTGGTGGCTGTCACCGTGCTGTTGCAGGGGTTGTTCTTCGACCCTTGGGCGTGGTTTGCCCTGCGCCTGGTGGGCGGTTGGGCCACGGTAGGGGTCTATCTGGTCATCGAGAGCTGGCTGTTGACCGCGGGCGACCAGAAAGTGCGTGGCCGCCTGCTGGCACTGTACATGATCGCGCTCTATGCCGCGGGCGTACTGGGCCAGCTGATGCTGGGCGTGACCAGCGCCATGGGTGACACCGCGCCCTTCATGGTGATCGGCCTGCTGGCGTCGCTGTCGGTACTGCCGATGGCCATGATCCCCCGCGTATCGCCGCTCATCGAACACGCCGAGCCGCTACCTCCGCACCGGCTGATCACCATGACCCCCACCGGTGTGATGGGCAGCCTGGGGTCGGGCATGGTGGTGGCGGCGGCTTATACGCTGCTGCCGCTCTATCTCCAGCGCATTGGCATGAGTGTCAATCAGGTGGGGCAACTGATGGCGGTGGTGATTCTTGGCGCCATGCTGCTGCAATACCCCATTGGCCGCTGGTCGGACCGCCACGACCGCCAGATGGTGCTGATCGGCATCAGCGCGTTCTGCGTGGTGATCTCGGCAGCCATGCTGTGGCTACCGCTCTCTACTCCTTTGTTGGTCGCGCTGCTGTTCCTGCTGGGTGGGGGCGTATTTGCGCTTTACCCGGTGGCCGTGAGCCACGCCGCCGACCGTGCGCCAGCAGGGGCGCTGGTGCGCATGAGCCAGGGCCTGTTGCTGATCAACTCCATCGGGGCCACCATCAGCCCGCTGATGATTTCGCCGGTAATGACCGCCATGGGCGATGCCGGACTATTCTGGGCGTTTGGCTCGCTCAGCCTGTTCTTCGTGCTGTTCTTCACGTGGCGCCGCAGCGTGCGCCCGGCCCCGGTCCCCGTGGCGCCGTTTACCGCCACGACGCCCATGACCGCTGCCGGTGCTGAACTGGTGGTGACCGAAGAGCTGGTGCAGGGGGCGCTTGAGCATGAGCATCTGGAAGACCTTTCCGATGTCGTGCCGGAAGTGGAGGTCGCCGAGCCGGTAGTGGGGCCGCCCCAGGAAGACGAAAGCCACATCACTTATTACGACGACGTAGAAACCGAGGTGCGCAAATAAGCCGCTGAGGCGGCTATCAGGTGAGACCTTGGGCTAATGGTATGTCGGGAGTAGTGAAACTACTATCGAAGATAGTGTTTTTGCTACACCGATCCTTTTGCCCGAGGTATTGCCATGAATTACTACGCCGCGCCGGTACGCGACCTGCGCTTTGTGCTGGAAGAGATGCTGGCGCATCGCTCGCTGTCGCTGCCAGGCTTCGCAGAAGCCACCCCGGATCTCGTTGAAGCCGTACTGGAAGAAGCTGCGAAGCTGGCAGGTGACGTCTGGGGGCCGCTCAATAGTACGGGAGACCGTCAGGGAGCCCAACGTCACACCGATGGCAGCGTCACTACCCCTGAAGGCTTCGCGGCCGCTTACCTGGCGTATGTAGAGGGTGGTTGGAACGGCATTGGCGTGTCTGAAGCACTGGGCGGTCAGAACCTGCCCGAAGTGGTGGCCAGCGCGGTACAGGAGATGCTTCACGGCGCGAACATGGCGTTAGGGCTGTGCCCGATGCTCACCGCCGGTGCCATCGAGGCGCTGGCCCATCACGGCAGCGATGCCTTAAAAGCGACCTACCTGCCCAAATTGGTCGAGGGCTCCTGGACCGGCACCATGAACCTCACCGAACCCCAAGCGGGGTCGGATCTTTCCAAGGTGCGTACCAAAGCCGTTCCGGAAGGCGATCACTACCGCATCAGCGGTCAAAAGATCTACATCACCTGGGGCGAGCACGACGCTGCCGAAAACATCATTCACCTCGTTCTTGCCCGTAAGCCCGATGCCCCGGAAGGCAATAAGGGTATCTCACTCTTTTTAGTGCCTAAGTTCCTGGTCAATGACGACGGCTCGCTGGGCGAGCGTAACGATGTCACCTGTGCCTCCATCGAGCACAAGCTCGGCATTCACGGGTCGCCCACCTGTACCCTCAGCTTTGGTGAAAACGGCGGTGCCGTGGGCTATCTGGTGGGGGAGGAGGGGCGCGGGCTCAACCACATGTTCACCATGATGAACGAGGCGCGTCATAAGGTCGGTATTCAGGGCATCGGCGTGGCCGAGCGTGCTTGCCAACACGCGTTTGCCTACGCCAATGACCGCACCCAGGGGCGCTCACCCAGGCAGCGTGGCGGCAGCGACTGCACCATCAGCGACCACTTCGATGTGCGCCGTATGCTGCTGTCCATGCGTGCCCGTACCGATGCGCTGCGTGCGCTGGCCCTTTACTGCGCTGGCCAGCTGGATGTTGCCCGCCATGCGGCCGATGACGCCGAGCGCCAGTCGGCCCAGGCTTGTGTGGATGTACTGATTCCTATCGTCAAGAGCTTCTCTACCGACCAGGCCGTGGACATTGCTTCCATGGGGGTTCAGGTGCACGGCGGCATGGGCTACGTGGAAGAGACCGGCGCTGCACAGCTGCTCCGAGATGCCCGCATCGCGCCCATCTATGAAGGCACCAACGGCATTCAGGCGCTGGACCTGGCAGGTCGCAAACTGCAGCGCGATGGTGGTGCCGCCTTGTTGGCCCTGTTGGCCGAGGTACGCAACACCGCTGACGAGCTGGGTAAGAGTACGCGGCTGAATGCCATGGGGCCGCTGTTGAGCGATGCCGCTGACGACCTGCAGGCCGCCATGGAAATCGTGCTGGAGCAGGGTAGCCACCCTGAACAGGGGCCGGATGCCGTGCAAGCCTACGCCACGCCTCTCTTGAACCTGGCGGGCCATGTGCTGTGCGCCTGGCAGATGGGCCAGGCGGCGCTGCATGCCCAGCAAGCCATTACCCAGGGCAGCGACGACCCGTTTTACCGCACCAAGCTGTGCAGCGCCGAGTTCGTCATCCACCAGTGGCTGCCGGTCGGGCGTGCCCAACGCGCGGTGATCGAGGCCGGCATGCAGTGTTTTAGCCAGTTTGACAGCCGCGTCGCCTACTGAGCCCACTGCCGCCGCCTTCCAGGCGGCGGTGTTCATCAGGCATCGCCCATTGGCGGACGTCGCGCCCAATAGAACCTTCAATAATAAAACCAAGAGTGCAAAACCGATCATGACCTCCATCTTTGAACAAGATCTACCACCGACAGCCGCCAATCACGTGGCGCTTTCCCCTCTAACGTTCATCGAGCGTTCGGCGGCGGTGTATCCCGATTACCCGGCCGTGGTGCATGGCCAGACGCGCCGCACCTGGGCAGAGACCTGGGCACGCTGCCGTAGGCTCGCATCCGCGCTGGAAAAACGCGGTATTCAGCCGGGCCAGACAGTGGCCGCCATGCTGCCCAATGTACCCGCAATGTTCGAGGCCCACTTCGGTGTGCCGCTGGCGGGCTGCGTGCTGAATACGCTGAATATCCGCCTCGATGCCGATGCCATCCGCTATATGCTGGCCCATGGCGAAGCCAGGGCGATTCTGGTGGATCCTGAGTTTGCCGAGGTGATTCAAGCGGCGGTGGCCTCGTTGGAGAGCAAGCCGCTGATCATCGACGTGGCCGACCCGGAGTTTTTGGGTGAGACCCAAGGCATTGGCGAGCTGGAGTACGAGGCGCTGCTGGCCGAGGGCGACCCGGAGTACGCTTATCAACTGCCCAGCGACGAGTGGCAGGCGATTTCATTGAATTACACGTCTGGGACCACGGGCAAACCCAAAGGGGTGGTGTATCACCATCGCGGTGCCTACCTGAACGCGGTGAGCAACATTCTCGAGTGGGCGATGCCACACCATCCTGTCTACCTGTGGACGCTACCGATGTTCCACTGCAACGGCTGGTGCTTCCCCTGGACCATTGCGGCCAATGCAGGCGTCAGCGTTTGCTTACGCAAGGTAGACCCCAAACGCATTACCGATTTGATCGCTGCAGAGGGCGTCACTCACTTTAGCGGTGCGCCGATCGTGCTCAATGGGCTGGTGAACCTGCCCGCCGAACAGAAGCGGGTGTTCGATCATCCGGTGAAGGTGACCACCGCCGGGGCCGCGCCGCCTGCCTCGGTGATAGCCGGGGTGGAAAAGCTGGGCATTGAAGTGACCCACGTTTATGGCCTGACGGAAGTGTATGGCCCGGTCACGGTATGTGCCTGGCACGCGGCCTGGGACGAACTGCCGCTGGAGTCGCGGGCCAAACTCAAGTCACGCCAAGGCGTGCGCTACCACATGCTGGAAGCGCTCTGCGTCGCCGATCCGGTCACGCTGGAACCCGTTGCCAAGGATGGCCAAACCATCGGCGAAATCCTGATGCGCGGCAACAACGTGATGAAGGGATATCTCAAAAACGCCGAGGCCACGGAAAAAGCGCTGGAGGGCGGCTGGTACCACACGGGTGACTTGGCGGTATGGCACGCCGACGGCTATATCGAGATTAAAGACCGCTCGAAAGATATCATCATCTCGGGCGGTGAAAACATCTCCACCATCGAAGTCGAAGATGCCATTTACAGTCATCCAGCGGTGGAAGAGGCCGCCGTGGTCGCGAAGCCGGATGAAAAGTGGGGCGAAACGCCCTGCGCGTTCGTCAAACTGAAAATAGGTTACGGCGAAGTCACCGAGGCGGATATCATTGCCCACTGCCGTAAGCATCTTGCGAGCTTTAAAGTGCCGAAAACGGTGGTTTTTAGCGAACTGCCCAAAACGTCCACGGGCAAAATTCAAAAATTCGTGCTGCGTGAAGAAGCCAGACAGCACCAGTCAGGGGAACAGCGATGAGCGAACAGCGGATTGGCGTGGTAGGCGCAGGCACCATGGGGCAGGGGATTGCTCAAGTGGTGGCCGCGAGTGGCTTTAACGTGAGGCTCTACGATGTCGCCGATGAGCAGCTCACTCGCGCCAAAAATGCAATCGATAAAGGGCTTGAGAAGCTCGTTGCCAAAGAGAAGATGACGGCAGAGGGCAAGCAGGAAGCGCTGGCTCGGCTTTCGACCACCACGGCGCTGGATGCGCTCAGCGACTGCAGCGTGATCATCGAAGCTGCCCCCGAGCAGCCCGCATTGAAAGAGAAGCTGTTTCGGGATCTCAGCCATTTGAGCAGCGACGCTATTCTGGCGTCGAACACGTCGTCTCTATCACTGACTCGGCTGGCGGCGGTCTGCGAGCGCCCTGAGCGGGTGGTAGGCATGCACTTCTTCAACCCGGTGCCGGTACTCAAGTTGGTCGAGGTGATCCGCGCCGAGCAGACCTCGGATGCCACCGTAGAGCGCATCGAAGCGCTGACCAAAGCGCTGGGCAAAACCGCAGTGCCGGTGGGCGATGCGCCGGGCTTTGCCGTGAACCGTTTGCTGGTGCCGATGATCAACGAGGCCGCGTTTATCGTGCAGGAAGGCACCGCCACGCCGGAAGCCATCGATGACGCCATGAAGCTGGGTGCCGCCCATCCCATGGGGCCGCTGGCGCTGGCGGATTTGATTGGCCTGGATGTGTGCTTGGCGATCATGGAAGTGCTGCAGGAAGGTTTTGGCGATCCCAAGTACCGCCCCTGCCCGCTGCTCAAGCGCATGGTGGCCGCAGGCTATCTGGGCCGCAAAAGTGGCCGTGGGTTCTATATCTACGAATAGCAGGCAGCGAGCTTAGGGGGCGACAAAAAGCTTAGGGGGCGACAAAAGAAGTGATTGCCACCCAACCAAGCGTTCGCTAGGGTTGAGTGGTAACCACTTCTACGCGCAATAACAATTAAGGAGCCGCCATGAGCGACGCAGTGATCGAGAAGGTTGATAACGATGGCGTGGTACGCCTGACCATTAATCGTCCCAAAGCCTTGAACGCGCTGAACAGCGAAGTGCTCAGCGCTTTGGAAGCGCATCTGGTCGAATTGGAAGCTCACCCCAGCCTGCGGGCGGTATTGATTACGGGGGCCGGGGAAAAATCCTTCGTGGCCGGGGCAGACATCACCGAGATGCGTGATAAAACCCCGGAAGAAGCGCGCGCCTTTGCCAGCCAGGCACTGCGCACCATCAAACGCCTGGAAACCTTGCCCGTGCCGGTGGTCGCGCTGGTCAACGGGTTTTGCCTTGGCGGCGGCTGCGAACTGGCGCTGGCCTGCGACTGGGCCGTCGCCAGCGACAACGCCATCTTCGGCCAGCCGGAAGTCCTGCTAGGCGTCATTCCCGGCTTTGGCGGCACCCAGCGTTTGCCGCGCCGAGTCGGTCCCGCCATGGCGATTGATTTGGTCACTACCGGGCGCAAAATCGATGCCCACGAAGCGCTGCGCATTGGCCTCGTCAACCGGGTAATGCCCCAGGCCGAGCTTGAGAACTATGTTGAAGAGCTTACCAAGCAGCTGAAGGGCAACGGGCCGCAGTCGGTCCGCGGTGCCAAACAAGCCGTTCATGACGGCATGGACCAAGATCTGGATAGTGCCCTGGCGCTGGAAACCAGCCTGTTCGCTTTCTGCTTTGCAGGCCAGGAACAGAAAGAGGGCATGAGTGCCTTTGTCGAGAAGCGCAAACCCAACTTCTAAGCTCTCTTTTTTTCTAAGCTCTCTTTTTTCGAGTTTTACTTATTTGAGGGGTGGCGCACGCGTCACCCCTTATTTTATTCTCAGGCTTACTATTTCTTACTATGCCGGAGTGACCGCGATGCAGTGGGCCGCCTTTCTTCTTGCCGCGCTGGGGTTTGCCTATTTACCCGGGCCTGCGATGTTATACACCGCAGCACAAACGCTGGGGCGTGGTCGGCGAGCAGGATGGCTGGCGGTGGCTGGGGTGCATCTTGGTTGCTATGTGCATGTTATCGCCGCTGCATTGGGGTTAGCACTGCTATTTGCGGCCATTCCGCCTGCCTATCTGGCGATGAAAATCATCGGCGGACTCTATTTGCTCTGGATGGGCGTGCGCTTATGGCAACAAGGCATTCGCACGAGCAGTGACGAACTTCCGCTAGCCTCTACCAAACGGGTACTGCGCGATAGCTTTCTGGTGGAAGTGCTTAACCCTAAAACGGCGCTGTTCTTCGTGGCGTTCCTGCCCCAGTTCGTGCAGCCCGACAGCGCTCTGCCGGTGGCATGGCAACTGCTGTGGCTGGGGGTCGCCACCAACGTACTGTTTTCGTCGGCGGACGTGGTCGTGGTGTTGCTGGCCAGCCCGCTGCGCGCTTGGCTGCAAAAGTCCAATAGTTCCACCCGTTGGGTTCAGCGGATGGGCGGCGGCGTACTGATGGGGTTGGGCGGGAATACGCTGGTTCAGGCGGCACGCTAAAACGATCAATCGCAAGGCTATCAATCGCTAAAGCGATCAATGAAGTGTTCACCACAAGGAGCGCACCATGTTTGACCTGTACATCGCCAACAAGAACTACTCTTCCTGGTCGCTGCGCCCTTGGGTGCTGCTGAAAACGCTGGAGATCCCCTTCAACGAGCATCTGATGCCGTTCGAAGGGGGCTTTGGGGAGAGCCTCGCGACCTTCAAGCGTTTTTCTCCTTCGGGGCTGGTGCCGTGCCTGGTCGATCGCGAACACGAGGTGGCCGTGTGGGACTCGCTGGCGATTGTCGAGTACGTGGCCGAAGCGCATCCTGACGTATGGCCACAGCAGCTTGCCGCACGGGCCTGGGCACGCTCCGCCAGTGCCGAGATGCATAGTGGCTTTGCAGCGCTGCGCGATGAGTGTTCGATGAACTGTGGTGTACGGGTAGCGATGAACGCGATGTCCCCTGGGCTGAAAAGCAACCTGGCCCGGCTGGATGCGCTATGGCAGGAGGGGCTTGAGCGTTTTGGTGGCCCTTTTCTGGCGGGTGAGCACTTTACCGCCGTGGACGCGTTTTATGCCCCGGTGGCGTTTCGCGTGCAAACCTTCGGCCTTCCGCTGGGCGATGCCTCGCTGGCCTACGTGCAGCGCCTGTTGGCTCTGCCTGCCATGCAGGCGTGGTATGCGGCGGCGCTAAAAGAGACCTGGCGGGAGCCCATGCATGAACAAGAGACCCTGAAACAGGCCACGCTGCTGAGCGACGAGCGGGCGACCGCCTAGTACTGTGCAGGAAGTTCCGGGCTGGAGGGAGGACGGCGCGGAGAGGGCGTAAATCCGTTACACTGACGCCTCTAATATTTCGCAACACGACTGAGAGTCATCAGATGGCGCTAAGTGCTACCCCCTACAAAGTGGATGTGAACCTGACCGACCTGGACCGCAACGTCTACGAAACGCTGCGGTTCACGGTGGCGCGCCACCCTTCCGAAACCGAAGAGCGCCTGTGCACACGGCTGATCGCTTATCTGCTGTGGTACAGCGAAGCGCTGGCCTTTGGACGCGGGCTCTCGGACGTGGACGAGCCAGCCTTGTGGGAGAAGAGCCTGGACGGGCGAGTGCTACACTGGATTGAAGTAGGCCTTCCCGATGCCGAACGCATGACCTGGTGTTCTCGGCGTGCCGAGCGGGTTTCCCTGCTGGCCTATGGCCGTGTCGACCTGTGGGAGAGCAAAGTGCTGCCTGCGGTCGCATCGCTGAAGAACGTTCACGTGGCCGGGTTACCCGCCGATGCGCTATCCACGGTGGCGACGAACTTGCCCAGGGCCATCAACTGGGCCGTGATGATCAGTGATGGTGCGCTGTTCATTACCGATGAAAACGGCCAGCACGAAATCACCCCTGAATGGCTGCTGCGCGAACGCTGATCGAGGGTACTGGCGGTGAGGGATAACCGCCAGACTCCGCGCAAGTGGAAACCGCGTTGAGCGAGCCATAGGCGACTATAAAAGTAGCTTGCTATCTTTTTGCAAGATTACATACAATCAGCAATGTTTGTTACTCAAGGAACGAGCCATGAAACCCTTTGCTGTATTACGTGCCCTGGTATTGCCGTTTAGCCTGCTGCCTGCGCTAGCCATGGCCAGCGACAGCGCCTTGACCCTCAAGCTCGAAAACGATGGCCTGGCCAGCAGTGATGACGGCCACTTCACCAGTGGCTTCGAGCTGAACTGGATGACGACGCCCTCCGAACAGAACTGGCTGCAGCGGCTTGCCGTGGCGTTGCCAGCGGGGTTGATGGGGCAGGCTGACCGGGTGGCGTATCGCTTCGTGCACCAGATTTATACACCCGATAACATCGAACGGCGCTCCCTGATCGAAGATGACCGCCCCTATGCAGGGCTGGTATACGGCGGTGTGTCGCTATATGAAGATGTGCCGGTGGGGCAGTGGCAGCGGGCCACCGATCTGCACCTGGATGTGGGCTTGGTGGGGCCCTCTTCCTTGGCTGACAGCATCCAGCGTGAGGTACACCGCGTCACCAATAGCGACCGCCCGCGGGGCTGGCGTCATCAGCTGGGTGACGAAGCGCTGATCAATCTGACGCTGCGCCGCCAGTGGTGGCATGACACTCCGCTGGCGGGCAAACAGTTTGCTCACGGCCCCAGTGTCGGCGCGGCGTTGGGCAACCTGTACACCTACGCCAGCGCTGGCTACAGCGTGCGCTGGGGAGACGACGCTCAAGGTATTCCCACCCTGACCCCCAACCCCGGTACGCGCCATCTGATGAGCGAGAGCCGTGGCTGGCAGTGGTATCTGTTTGCCAGCGTCGAAGGCTATTACATGGCCCATAATCTGACCCTGGACGGTAATACCGTGCGCGATAGCCATTCGGTAGACCGCAAGGAGTGGGTCGCCGATGCCTCCACGGGCTTGGCGCTGGCCTGGGAAGACTGGCAGGTGACCTACGCCGTCGTACAGCGCACCCGCGAGTTCGAAGGGCAGGATGAGCAGGATGTGTTTGGCGCCATGACGCTGACCAAGCGTTTCTAGTGTAGTAGGCCGACGCGCAAACGACCGAGAGGGGCAGCATGAGCAGCAAGTACCCACAGACACCGGATGGACGCTACTTCGTTGCCAGGAACCGGCTGTGGCGCTGCACCGACCCGCGTCTCTCGGAAGACACCCGGCGTCTTCATGTCAAGGCGTTGATGAAGGCGCGGCGTGCGGTGCGCAGTGCCCAGCAGCATGACGATGAGCACGCGCTTCGCCAGGCACGTCAGGCCGTGCAGGAAGCCAAGGAAGCACTGGGTGAGCGGGGGCCTGTCTGGTGGCAGGATGGAGCACCGGACGAAGGCGGTCTCGCTCCCCACAACAGCTCCTATGCCGACTGGTGGGCCTCGCGCTCCTGAATCCCGGCGTGTGGTAATCTGCACACCACTCTTACTGCATCGATAGGCACCCTGTGACCATCAAAGCCAATCTGTCCATTCTGGATATCGTGGGCCACCTGCTGGTGTGGCTGTTACTGACGATTTTTACGCTGGGGATCGCGCTGTTTTTCTTTCCGTACTCCTTTGCTCGCTTTGTCATCAATCGTACTAGCGTGGTCGACCATGCCAGTGGGGTAGAGCGAAAAATGGTCTGCGATATCAATATCTTCAGCAATATCGGCCATATCATCCTGTGGATGGTGATTTCGTTTCTCACCTTGGGAATTGGCTACATCTTCTACTTTTACCGTGTCTGGAACTACGCGTTGAACAACTCACGCGTGCTGTAGTTCTGCCGGTTCCTCCGCCCGCTGCCTGTCAGCGGGCACCCCCTTTCACAGGTTCACGTTGACAACCCAACGTTCGGATTCTATATTTTGCGCGAATAAAAATTACTCTCATTAATATTATTATTCGCTCTGGGATCCAGGATGAACCATCTACCTACCTTTCGGCTGCGCACCTTAGGCGTGGCCGTTGCGCTGGCGGCGAGCACCACGTCGCTACAGGCGCAAGAGAACCCCGTTGGCAATGTGGATCTGGAAACGGTGGAAGTCACCGCAGACACGGCGGGCCGTTTCGGTTATATCGAAGCCGAACGCCAACCTGGCGTTGGCAAGCTGGACGTGCCGATGGCCGAGCAGCCCTTTTCGATGTCGGTGATCGACCAGGAATTCATTCAGGACAGCGGTGCGAAGAATATTCAGGACACGCTGCTCTACACCCCGGGCGTCCATGCGGGGAATTTCGGCTTCGATACCCGTGGTGACAGTGCCAAGGTGCGAGGGTTGGACGCAGGCCGCTATCTGGACGGGTTACGCCAGATCTATGGTTCATTCAACACCGTGCGCACCAATGTCTATGCACTGGAGAGCGTCGAGGTTCTGCGCGGGCCCTCGTCGATGCTGTACGGGCAGGCAGATCTGGGTGGCATCATCAACGGTGTTTCCAAGCTTCCTCAGGAAGAGCGCAGCGGTGAGATATGGGCACAATACGGCACCTTCGATCGCAAGCAGCTGGCCTTTGATTTTACCGGGGCCGCCGACGAGGAGGGCGTATTTCTCTACCGGATCGTGGCGCTCGTGCGTGACAGTGACACCCAAGTCGACCACGTCAGGGATGACGGGTATGTCCTGGCACCTTCGTTTACCTGGCGCCCCAGTGACGATACCCGCGTGACGCTGCTGCTGAATCGCCAGCAGGACAAAAGCCAGGTATCTGCGCAGTTCCTGCCGCAGGTGGGAACTTTGCAGCCGGGCTCCTTGGGATTCATTGGCTCAGAGCGTTTCGTGGGTGAGCCCGGCTGGGACCGTTACGATAGCGAGAAAACCGAGACCACGCTGTTCGTTGATCAGCAGCTCAACGATGCATGGGCCTTCTCGGCCACGGCGCGCTACACCAACTCCAGCACCGAGACACGCGAGCACTGGGTCGATATTCCCAGCGTTCCGGATGCCAACGGTGAGGTCAACCGGACGATCTTCACGGCCGATGCCGACACTCGCATTTTGAACCTGGACGCTCGGCTTGCCGGTGAATTTGCTCTGGGGGCGACAGAACACACCCTGGTGGCCGGGATCGATCGCCAGGATGCCCGCTGGGCACAAGACAACTACAGCTATGTGACGGGGGGTGGCGGTCGCTTCAATGTCTACCAGCCACGTTACGGTAATCTGCAATTGGATTCACTGTCGCCAACCAACCAGCCCGATAACCGGATCGAGCAGGTCGGGGTTTATCTGGCCGATCACATCGAAGTGGGGCCGGTGGTGATCTCTGCGGGCCTGCGTCGTGACTGGGCCGAGAACCGCACGCTGGCGCTGTCGGGGCCCGATACGGTCAGCGACGAAGCACAGACGACCGGGCGTATCGGGCTGATGTATCGCTTCGACAACGGCTTTTCACCTTACGTCAGCTACTCCGAAGCGTTCTCGATGAATCTGGGCAGTGACGGGACGGCAAATCCGAGCCCGCTCAAGCCTACCACGGGTGACCAGGAAGAGATTGGCTTCAAGTATGTGTCACCTGATCAGTCGTTGGCGGTCAGTGCGGCGTATTTCGACATTACCCAGCAGAACCGGATCAGCGATGGCGCCACGCCCGGTGGCGTCGAGCAGGTGGGTGCCGTGGTGGATGGTTGGGAGCTGCAGGTCAACAAGCGTTGGCAGCAGTTCGAGACGCAGCTGGCTTATACCAATCTCAATGCTACCAATGATGCTACCGGCGCGAGGCTGCCCTACGTGGCTGAAGAGCAGGTCTCCTGGTGGAATCGTATGTACGCGGGCAACCACTGGCGCGTGGGCGCAGGCGTGCGCTATGTGGGTGATAACGTGGGCGCTGCCGAAGCACCGCTGGTGCCTTCCAGCACGTTGTACGATGCGATGGTGGGTTACACCCTGGGCGAGTGGGATTTCTCGGTCGACCTGAAAAACGCCACCGACGAAGAGTACATCTCCTGGTGCCGCTATGACGGAGGCGACTGTGGCTACGGTGATCGCCGTAGCGTCACGGCCAACGTACGCTATCAGTTTTGATATACATGCCGCGTGAGATACGGCGGCATACCGCCACATGAACTCGCTACATGAGTTCGCTACATAAACAACGGGGCCTGCGATGAGCAGGCCCCGTTGCCTTTTTGGGTCTCTTCGTGAGTCGACGCTTAGCGTGGCTGTTTGATCAACAGCTTCACCAGCCGTCGCACGATAGGGGAGACCAGATTGATCACCGGCAGCGCGACGGCAAAGGCAAACAGCCACGCCTTGAGCCAAATCATCACGATCCCATCCACGAGTCCCACGTTATATAGCGTAATCACCAGTGACATGATGCATGACATGAACAGCGCCATGAGGCATGAAAATATCAGCTGGGCGTATTTCGGATCGAACATCGTACGTTTTCCTGATACGCGAATTAACGCTTGTCTTCGGTTTTTTCAGTAAAGTCGCTGGCATCGTGGCGTTCATGAAGCTGCTCATGGGGTTCCCCCCAGGTACGGTTGACCATGCGGCCCCGTTGCACGGCGGGACGGGCATCGATCTCTTCGGTCCAGCGCAGCACGTGGGTGTAGGTGTGGGCCTCCAGAAATTCGGCTGCCTCATACACACGGTTCTTGACCAGTGCGCCATACCAGGGGTGGATCGCCATGTCGGCAATCGTGTATTCGTCGCCCGCCATATAACGGTTGTCTGCCAGGTGGCGGTCGAGTACGTCCAGTTGGCGCTTCACTTCCATGGTGTAGCGGTCGATGGGGTACTGATACTTTTCCGGCGCATAGGCATAAAAATGCCCAAAGCCGCCGCCCAGCATCGGTGCGCTGCCCATCTGCCAGAACAGCCAGGAAAGGCATTCGGTACGCTTGGCGGGGTCGCTGGGCAGAAAGGCAGCAAATTTTTCGGCCAGATAGAGCAGGATGGCCCCTGACTCGAAGACCCGCTGGGGTGGCTGAACGCTGTGGTCCATCAGTGCCGGGATCTTCGAATTGGGGTTCACCTCCACGAACCCGCTGCCAAACTGGTCGCCTTCACCGATCTGAATCAGGTGGGCATCGTATTCGGCGTCGGTGATGCCTTTTTCCAGCAGCTCTTCGAGCATCACGGTGACCTTGACGCCGTTAGGCGTGGCCAGCGAGTACAGCTGCAGCGGATGCTTGCCGACGGGTAGATGTTTATCGTGGGTGGCACCTGCGACGGGGCGGTTGATGTTGGCAAATTTGCCACCGTTGCCGGGTTCCCATTGCCATACCTTGGGCGGCGTATAGGTTGGATCGCTCATGAGGTCCTCGCGTTTAGCGGTCATGCGTTGTCGTAGTGAATCTATGGGGGCGCTTGAGCCTGGCTATAAGGGTATGTCGTTAGCGAGTTAATTAAATGGTAAGGGTAGGACAAAGGCAACGCTGGCAAAAGGGGGTGACGTCGGGGTCACTCAAAAAATATAGCCATTCGCGTTTACTGGGCAGAATGTATCGCGTGCAGCGACCACTGACCATCCCCGGGTTTGTCTGAACACATGTGCCACCGCCAGAGATTATTTTCTGATGAGCCGTTGGGCCAGCGCTTGCAGGTAAGGAGCGCCTATCAGAATCAAGCTAAAAGCGATTGGCCATGCGATGTAAAAGGCTCTCCACCAGCGGGCCAAAAAATCACCAGACAACCCTGTGTTGGCCCATGTGATGACAAAGGTCATGATCGTCACCATGTAAAGTGACATGACGAGAGGAAATACGAAGCGAGAAAGGCTGCGCGGAAAAATCATGATCGCTCCTGTCAATCGTTAGTAGCAGGGTAATGGCGCATACCCCGGCGGTACCAAGACTTTACATGGCATCAGGAGTTGTCCGGGCATGGATATTATACGCTGGCCTCACTGGTCCGTAGTGAGGCCGTCAAAGGTCGCTTAAAAGCTAAAAACGGGGATGCTGGGGTCACGCATCATTTCAGCCATGGATCCGGGCTCTGCAATACCCACGCCGTCTCTAAGGTCTTCTTGAGTATGGTCTGTGTTGGGTAAATAGATTGCACAAACATCGACTTGCGCACCCTCTGCCATGAGCATTCCCAGAATACCCTCAGGCGTTACTTGGCCAGCGGGGTTGCTGGGTGGGGTGTTCACGGTGTTTTCGCTTTGATAATCGTTGATAGCAAGGTCACCTGCCGCATCGCAAAGCAAAATATTCAATTCTGTGCCCTGCTGATACATGGCATTGCCGAGTATCATCGCCATGGTTTGAGTCTGCAGAGACTCGCTTGTCAATATGATCAGAGCTTTTTCATGCTCATCGCCGTGCTGTTCGGCAATTGCCATCATGGGGGCAAAGAGTGTCACAGCGCTGGCAGCCAATAGTAAATGACGCATCATGTATTCCTTTGGATTGTCGTTGGAGTTCAATGGCAGGCTGTTATCGGGCAGCAGGCACATGGGGTGACTGGTTAATAACAAAAAGCCATAAGTTAATAACTTAAAAGATAGGCTATTTCACTGCCGGATGCACGAGGCATTTGGTCGCATATTGAGGAGCAGCGCACCTGCCACCGTTTTAGTTTCCATATCGAGTCTGTATCCAATGAGGTGTTCGCGTGCTGCAGGGCGCGATTGGTTGTGCAGACGACTCCTGGACGTTGGTCGCAAATCACCATATTTGTTTTGACACGCTCAGAGGCCGCCGCTAGCCTTCATACACTCGATGTTACCGGTAACAAATCAGCATCTGGCCTGACACACATTATCGGCAAGCCATCGAGCTACCGCATCGCTCGGCAGCCTGGTCATTCAAGCACTGGTCATTCAAAAAACTGGCCATGCACAACCCGGCCACTAACAACAATTCTGCGTGGAGAAACAACGATGACAACGATTTGGCGTAGCACATTGACCCTTTTGGGCGCCACCACTCTGACCTTTGGCATGGCGCATGCCCAAGGCCCGGAGCTTTCCGCGACGCCCGCCATCGAGGGCGAGGTCCTGGCAGACCACGGCCGCCATACGCTGCGCATGGGTATCGGGTTGTCCGAAACCTCCCCGCAGTTCTTGTCCAGCCAATATTTCGGCGAGATTCTGGCGCAGCGTACCGATGGTCGGATTACCGTCAATGTCTTCCCCAATAGCCAATTGGGGGATGACGTGCAGATGATGGAGATGCTGCAGACCGGAACGCTGGACATGACTTACCCTTCCAGCTCGGCTACGACCGGCTACGTGCAGGCGCTGTCGGTGTTCGATTTGCCGTTCCTGTTGCCCAGCCGTGAAGCCGCCATTGCCGTCATGCAGAGCGATGCGGCCCAGAACATGCTGGATGCTTTTGAAGGCACTGGCTTGAAAGCGCTGACGTTTTCCGAGAATGGCTACCGCCAGCTGTCGAACAGCGCCCGCCCGGTGGCGACCCCTGACGACGTGGCGGGCCTCAACGTGCGCGGTTTGAGCGTGCGCACCATGCAGAACCCGGTGCATCTGGCCATCTGGGAAGCGCTGGGCGCCAACCCGACACCCATGGCCTTTGGTGAACTGTTCTCGGCGCTGGAGCAGGGCGTCGTGGATGGCCAGGAGAACCCCTGGAGCACCATCCTGACCTCGAACTTCAACGAAGTGCAGGATTACGGTACGGAAACGCGCCACGTTTACACGCCATTCATCATGATGCTCTCCGAGCGCACCTGGAACCGCATGGCTCCGGAGTATCAGGAACTGGTGCTGGAAGCCGCCCGCCAGTCTGCCGAGTATGAAATTCAGCTCTCTGCCGAATACGACGACTGGTCCCGTGAGCAGTTGGAAGCGCGGGGCATGCAGATCACTCGGTTGGACGATGAGCAGCTGGCCGCTTTCCAGGAAGCCGTTCAGCCCGTCTACACCCAGTGGGCACCGCGTATCGGGGAAGACCTGATTGCTGAAATTCAGCAGATCGTGGCAGACCATACGTCTCAGTAAGCCATTGCCGTGGGCTTTCGGGTAGGCCAGTGGCCTGCCCGATTCGAGAGTGCCCCAGGAGTTTTTATGACATCCCCCTCGCATACTCCCCAGGCCGAGCCTGTGCTGGCAACGCCCGACCCGACAGACCCCTCGACCTATCTGGACGACCCTAACCGACGGTGCCTTGAAATCGACACCGATTCGGCTCAGGGGCCCGCCCTGTTTCGCTGGCTCACGCTGGGCATGGAGTATCTGATCGGCGCCATTCTGGTCGCGCTGATCGTCTCGGTATCCAGCAACGTGGTGGGGCGCTCGCTGTTCAATCACTCGCTTCCCTGGGTCGATGAGCTGGCGCGCATGCTGTTCATCTGGCTGGTCTTCATTGGCGCGGCGGCGGCCTTTGCGCGCTATGAGCATATTGCGGTGGATGCCTTGGTGCGCCGACTGCCGCTGCGCCTGGCGCATCTGCTGTATGCGCTTCAGCACCTGATCATCACGGGGCTCATGCTGGTGATGGTGTGGGGCGGGTATCAGGTGCTGTCTCGCTCCAGTGGTCGTTCTGCCATTCTGGGCGTGCCGCTCAGTTGGGTCAGCCTGTCTCTGGTGCTGTGCGTGATCTTCATTGCCGCGGTGTCGCTGTGGCGGCTATGGGTCAGCCTGCGCCTGGTGCTCGCGCCGCGCGACCCATCCACCAATTCTGTGGGGGAGTAACCACTATGTTATGGATTTTTCTGGCGATCCTGTTCGCATCCATCGTGATGGGCCTGCCTATTGCCTTTGGGCTGGGTGTGGCGGCACTGGTCATGGCCATACTGTCGGACATTCCGCTGTCGATCATGATCGAGCAGTCTATCCGGGGCGTGAACAGCTTTCCCCTGCTGGCCATTCCGTTCTTCATTCTGGTGGGCGAAGTGATGAGCCAAGGAGGTATCGCGCGGCGCCTGATGGAACTGGCAGGGGCGCTCGTCGGCTTCATGCGTGGTGGGCTGGGCCAGGTGGCCATCACCGGCTCGATGTTCTTCGGCGGAATCAGTGGCTCGGCGGTGGCGGACACGGCGGCGACCGGCTCCATGATGATTCCTTCCATGAAGCAGCAGGGCTACAGCGCAGCGGATGCCACGGCGATCAATACGGTATCGTCGGTGATCGGTATCATCATCCCGCCCTCCATTCCTTTGATTCTCTACGGTATCGTCACGGAAACCTCGATCAGTCGCCTGTTCATTTCCGGTATCGTCCCGGGGCTGCTGATTGGCGGTGCGCTGATGGTGACGACGTTCCTGCTGGCCTCTCGGCAGGGAGGTGGCGTGCGCCAGTTCCGCTGGGACCTGCTGTGGCAGGCGTTCAAGGCGGCCTGGCTGGCACTGGTGCTGCCGGTGATCGTGATTGGCGGCATCATTGGCGGCGTCTTTACGGCCACGGAAGCGGCCGTGGCGGCGCTGCTCTATTCGCTGGCCATCTCCCTGCTGGTCTATCGGGAGTTCAAGCTGGCAGCGCTTGGCGGCATGCTGATTCGCACTGCCCGATTGACCGGCATGGTCATGATGTTGCTGGCGTTTGCCACCGTGATCGCGTGGTTCCTGACCATCAACATGGTGCCCCAGACGCTGGTGCGTCAGGTTCAGGCGATTACCCAGGAGCCTTTCCTGCTGCTGCTGATCGTGGCGGCGCTGCTGTTGCTGGTCGGGTTCGTCATGGATCTCACCCCCGCCATGGTGATCATGGCACCGATGCTGGCGCCCATCGTGACCTCGGTGGGGGTGGACGCGGCTTACTTTGGCGTTCTGATGGCCTTCGTTCTGGGTATCGGGTTGCTGACACCGCCGGTAGGTACCTGCCTGTACGTGGGGTGTGGCGTGGGCAAGGTGTCGATGGAGTCGCTGGTCAAGGCCATGCTGCCGTATTACGCGGCGCTGCTGGTGGTGCTGGTGCTGTTGATTGCCTTTCCCGGGATCGTGACATGGTTACCCAACTTGACCGCCGTGCGCGGCAACTGACAGGAGAGCAGTGTGACGAGCACTTCACAGCGTATTCTTGTCATGGGGGTTTCGGGCTCCGGCAAGACTCATATTGGCCAGCAGTTGGCGTCTTCGCTGGGGGCCACGTTCATCGATGGAGATGACCATCACAGTGCCGCGAACGTGGCCAAGATGGCCAGCGGTACGCCGCTGAACGACGACGACCGCCAGGCGTGGCTGGCAACGCTATCGGCCCTGCTGCAAAGCTATCGCACCCGGGATGCCTCGGTAGTGGTTGCCTGCTCCGGGCTCAAACGGCGTTATCGCGACCGCTTGCGGCAGGGAGATAGTGACCTGCGTATCCTCTACCTGAAGGGTACGCCCGATGTGCTGCGCGAGCGGCTGGCCACTCGTGCCGGCCACTTCTTCAAGGGGGATGACATGCTGGCCAGCCAGCTGGCGGACCTGGAGCCGCCGCTGGCCGATGAGGCCGTCACGCTGTCGATTGAGCTGCCGCCTCGCGTGATTGTCGAGCGCTTTTGTGCCACGCTATCCTCGCAGCCGCAGCGCTCGTCAAGCTAAAGGAAGGGATAGGCGACGGGTCGCAGGATTCGTTATGGTAAGACCCGTGCCCATCCACGATATCAGGCAGTGACGCCATTGAAGAAAAAACGCCCCACCTTGCAAGACATCGCCGACCGCGTTGGCGCCACCAAAATGACCGTGAGCCGCTGCCTGCGCGACCCGGAAGCGGTCTCGGAAGGGCTGCGCGAGCGTATCTTCAGTGCCGCGGAGCAGATTGGCTACATTCCCAACCGGGCGCCGGACCTGCTGTCGCGGGCCACGAGCCACTCCATTGGCGTGCTGGTTCCTTCCTTGACCAACCAGGTATTTGCCGACGTGATCGTGGGCATCGAAGCGTATACCGAGCCTGCGGGCTATCATCTGATGCTTTCCCACTACGGCTACAGCCCCGAGCTCGAAGAGCGTAGCCTGGCCTCGCTGCTCTCTTATAATGTCGATGGCGTGATTCTCTCGGATCGAGACCATACGCCGCGCAGCTTGCGCATGCTGGAAACCGCGGGTATTCCTATCGTGGAGATCATGGACACCCATCGACCCCCGCTTCAGCAGGCCGTCGGGTACGACAACGTGAGTGCCGCCTACGAAATGGTCAGCGAGATGATCCGGCGTGGCCGCCGCCACATTCTCTATCTGGCCGTGCGTCTCGATGAGCGGACGCGCCAGCGTGAGCAAGGCTATCGACAGGCCATGCAGGCGCATGGGCTATTACCCGTCACCTTGCAGCGGAGCCAGCGCTCCTCTTACACCGTGGGCGCTGCATTGATGCAACAGATTCAGCAGGATTACCCTCAAGCGGATGGGGTGTTCTGCACCAACGATGACGTGGCGGTGGGGGCGTACTTCGAGTGCCTGCGCCAAGGAGTTGCCGTCCCCCAACAGATGGCCATTGCCGGTTTTCACGGTCATGATGTGGGGCAGGCCATGACGCCGCGTCTGGCCAGCGTCGTGACCCCCCGCGAGGCCATCGGTGAAAGGGCGGCTCAGGCCCTGCTGGCACGTATCCGTGGCGAAGGAGTGGACCAGCCCGTCATTGACTTGGGCTACCGTATCGAAGCAGGCGATACGTTATAGGTAGTCTGTGTGAGCTAGTCTGTGTGAGGTGGGCTGTGTCCAGTCACCGCTGTTTTTTTATCAGTCAGCGCGTAAAACCTCGTACTTTGAGTGCGAGGATGGATAGCGCGGCGTCCGGCAGGACGCCTTGTGCCTTGTAATCTTACATAAAACACGATAATTTGTAAGGTATGATAACCGAACGCGCTTTCAAATACCGCTTCTACCCCACGCCAGAACAGGCAACCCTGCTGGCGCGAACGTTTGGGTGCGTGCGGTTTGTCTGGAACGCGGTGCTGCGCTATCGCACCGATGCGTTCTATCAGCGTCAGGAAAAAATCGGTTACACCGACGCCAGCGCGTTTTTGACACAGTTAAAAAAGCAGCCTGACACCGCCTTTCTGGCCGAGGTCAGTTCGGTGCCACTGCAACAATGCCTGCGCCACCAACAAACCGCTTTCAAGAATTTCTTTGCCAAGCGGGCGCGGTATCCCAGCTTTAAATCCAAAAAGCACCGCCAGTCAGCCACCTTTGCCAGTTCGGCATTTTCGTACCGTGATGGTCAGATCACGCTCGCCAAGTGCCGCGAGCCGTTGAACATACGCTGGAGCCGCGAGCTACCGTCAGCGCCTAGCACCGTCACCGTGTCAAAGGACGCAGCAGGCCGCTACTTCATTAGCTGTCTGTGCAAGGTAGATACTGAGGCGCTGCCAATTACGCCGAAGATGGTAGGAATTGATCTTGGATTAAAAGACCTATTCGTGACCAGCGAGGGTCAACGGGTTAACAACCCGCGTCATACGGCGCGCTATGCGCGCAAGTTAGCGCGGGCGCAACGGCAGCTAAGTCGTAAGCAAAAAGGCTCCAATAACCGCGCCAGGGCGCGGTTAAAGGTCGCCAAATGCTACGCCAAAATTGCCGACACTCGGCTAGACCGCCTGCATAAACTCACTCGCCAGATCGTTAACGAGAACCAAGTGATCGCAGCGGAGAGTTTGCAGGTGAAGAACATGGTCAAAAATCCCCATCTCTCTAACGCCATCAGTGATGTTGGCTGGGGGGAGCTGGTGCGCCAGCTTGACTACAAAGCGGCTTGGGCCGGACGCCAGTTCGTCCAGATCGACCGCTGGTACCCAAGCTCAAAACGCTGCCATGGCTGTGGATTTGTCATGAAATCGCTGCCACTAAATATTCGCATGTGGGATTGCCCAGGCTGTGGCACCGAAGGCATTGACCGTGACCTCAATGCCGCCCGCAACATCCTACAAGCTGGCACCGCGCTATTAGCGGGTGCCGAGTGTTGAAGTAACTACCGAGGGGCACTCGGGAATTAACGCCTGTGGAGTTTGTGTAAGACCGGCAATGCCAAGGCATTGAGGGCAACGGACAGCGAAGCAGGAACCAGGAAGGCAACAACCTGGGAATCCCCTTCCTTTCCGCCGCGAGGCGGCAGCGCAAGCTGAGGGAGGGGAGGATGTCAATCTTCAAATGAGGCTGCCGTGAACATTACTCAACTGACGGTCTATCCGGTCAAGTCGCTCAAGGGGATCGACCTGCAACAGAGCGAGCTCTACACCCACGGGTTGGCCTGGGATCGGCGCTGGATGCTGGTCGATGCGCAGCAGCGTTTCGTCACCCAGCGTCAGCTGCCCGCCCTGGCCACCATAGGCGTGGCTCTCGACGAGCGCTCGCTGGTGCTCTCGCATCCGTCGCTGACGCCTATCGCCATTTCACTGGATGAGCCCGAGGGGGAGCTACGCCAGGTGACCGTCTGGAAAGATCACTGCCAGGCCTATCCGGAAGGTGCAGAGGTGTCACGATGGCTGGAGGCTGCCTTGGGGGATACGGCCCGGGGCTTGAGTCTGGTGCGCTTTGCCAGCGACTTTCCACGGCCCGTGGAAGCGGACTTCCTGGCGGGCGACAGCGCGGATACTTTCTTCTCGGACGGCTACCCTTTCCTGGTTACCACCACCGGTTCGCTGGATGCGCTCAATCAGGCGCTGGTGGCTGCTGGGCAATCTCCCATCCCCATGAACCGGTTTCGGCCCAACATCGTGGTGGAGTGTGCCACCGCTTGGGCGGAAGACCGCTGGGCCGGGCTGCGAGTACCCACTGGTGGTATCGAACTCACCCTGCGCAAGCCTTGCCAGCGCTGCAAGATCACCACTGTGGATCAACAGACCGGTGCGGTCCCTGCCCAAGGCGAGCCACTCAAGACGCTGCTGTCACTCAATACCCAGCCGCATCTGAAAGGCGCTTTTTTTGGCCAGAATGCCACGCTGACCAAGGGGCAGGGCGCGACTATTCGTGTGGGGGACGCCGTAGAGGCATTACCACGCGAGGTTTGAAGCGCAGCAGCCCCGTGGCCACGGCGGTGCCCATCAATGTAATCACCATGCCGAGCACTACCTGCAGCGAGAGCGTTTCTTCCAGCAGCAGATAGCCCCACAGCAGCGCGCTCACCGGCACCAGAAAGGTGACCGTGGATGTGGCGGTGGCCCCGGCGCTGGCCAGCAGTCCGAAATAAAGTAGAAAGGCCACGGCGGTGCTCAGCACCGCCAGGGCCAAGGCGTTACCCCAGGCCAGCGTGCTGATGGGCTCGCTGGGCCATAGCAGCAGGCCGGGGATCAGCAGCACGAGCGCCGACATGGCGCTGCTGCCCGCGGCCAGTACCCGCGTGGGTAAATGGCCTAGCCGGGTTTTCGAATAATTGCCTGCGACCCCATAGCAGAGGGTGGCTCCCAGCACGGCCACGATGAACCAGCCGTCTCCCCCCAAACTGAAGTCCAGACGATGTGCCGACAGCACATAAACTCCCACCAGCGCCAACGTCAGCCCCAGGTATTGCTGACGTTTCACGGGCGTGGCAAAAAAAGCCGCCCCCAGCAGCGCGGTAAAAATAGGCGTGGTGGCGTTGAGCAGCGAGGTAAATCCCGCTTCCAGGCGCGTGGTTGCCAGTGCCAGCAGGGAAAAGGGCAGCACATGGCTGACCACGCCCAGCAGAAGTAGCGGCCCTTTGTGCTGCCAGATCAGCCGGGCGTAGTGCAGGCTCAGCAACAGTGGCACGAGCAGCAGGGCGCCAATAGTCATGCGTATCCACACCAAGGGGACAGAGCCGAATTCCGGTGCCGCCACGCGCATGAAAATAAACGAAAGCCCCCATAACGAAGAGAGCAATATTAAGCGCAGCGCGTCGGCTGTGGACATGGCAGTTCCTTGGAGTAAACACCGGTATAGAGAGCAACCGCTCAGCATAACCATAATATGAGCACATGCGAATACGTCTTAAGGGTTAGCAGTTTCATTTGTCAATAATGGTTACATCATGGTTTTGGTGTTGACGCTTGGGGGTTTGGTCTCTACTGTCTCAGCGAACGTTGGTGGCTAATATTGACACACTGAGGATACACCGTGGATCTCGCGACGCTGATTGGTCTTGTAGGTGCTGCTGTACTGGTAGGAGCTTCTGTGATGCTGGGCACCTCGCCCGAGGTATTCCTGAATCTTACTGGGCTACTGCTGGTCGTGGGGGGAAGCTTGTTCGTGGTGCTGGCCAAGTTCAGCATTACCCAGTTCAAGTTCGCGCTCAAGGCGGCGGCTCGGGCGTTCAAGTTTCAGCTACCCAGTACTCAAGACAGCATCGACGAACTCGTTGAGTTAGCCAAAGTGGCACGTCGCGAGGGCATGATCGCGCTGGAAAGCCGTGAAGTCAGCTCGCCTTTTCTCCAGCAGGGGTTGCAGATGCTGGCGGATGGCTTCAGCGCCGACATGATCAAGGAGATGATGGAAAAAGAGCGCCTGCTGACGCTGGAGCGCAACGAGGCCGGAGGCCAAGTGTTTTCCGCGCTAGGGGAAGTATCTCCGGCCATGGGCATGATTGGCACCCTGGTAGGACTGGTGCAGATGCTCGCCAATATGAACGACCCGTCACTGATTGGGCCCGCCATGGCCGTGGCGCTACTGACCACCATGTATGGCGCCATGATTGCCACAATGTTTGCCAACCCCATTGCTGAAAAGCTATGGGTACGCATGAATCAGGAAGCCAAGATGCAGGAGCTGTGGATCGACGCGCTGCTGGCCATCAAGGGCGACAAGAACCCCCGTGTACTGGAGCAAATGCTGGCCCTCTATTTGCCGCCAGAGCGTCGTGTAGAGTCCAACGAACGTAAGACAGCGAGCGAGCGGGGATAAGTCGGTGGCAAGAAGAAAGAGCAATATCCCAGCGTGGATGGTGACCTATGCGGACTTGATGTCACTGCTGCTGTGCTTTTTTGTGCTGCTGCTCTCCTTTGCTGAAATCGATGCGCAAAAATTTCGGCGCGTGGCCGAGTCGTTGTCTGAGGCCTTCGGTGTACAGCGGGATATCGAAGCGATGCAGATACCCATGGGCACCAGTGCGGCCATGCAGCACTTTTCGCCAGCGACGCCCGACCGTACCTTGATCGAGGAAGTGCGCCAGCGGACGCAACAGCCGCAACCCCAGTTGGAAACCATGCGCACCGTGCTGGAAAACCAGCAGCGTCAACGTACTCTGCAAATAGCTAACAGTATCGAAAAGTTGTTGGCTACTGCGTTATCTGAAGGGGGCGTGGAGATTGAAGTGGAAGAGGCGCGGATTATCATCCGAGTCGCCGAAAACGGCACTTTTGGTTCAGGCACCGCCACGGTGACGCCTGCGTTTGCCTCACTGCTGGTAGAACTTTCCAGTCTCCTCAGTGGTTTGAGTGGCACGCTATCAGTGCATGGGCATACCGATAACGTGCCTATCCGCACGGCGCAGTTTCGCAGCAATTGGGATCTTTCCGCCATGCGTGCTGCGTCCGTGGCTAATGTGCTGATCGAAGACGGCAATATGGCGCCTGAGCGTCTGATCATCCAAGGGTTTGCCGAAACACGGCCGGTGGCCAGTAACACCACCTCCGATGGCAGGGCGGCCAATCGGCGCGTCGAACTGCTCATCGATGCCAGTGCACCCGTCGAGTTGGCGGCGATGAGCAGCGAGTCCTCAGGTGATATCACGCCGTGACATTCGGCAAGCCCCGGAGAAATCAGCTACCCTGAAAAGGCTGAACGCTCTCTTGCGCTCAGTTCGCCATTAGCGAACTACCCTGGGAAAGGAGAACAGAATGGATAGCAAAGCAAGCGCACGTTGGGAAGGTGGTTTGAAGGACGGCCAAGGGCATGTATCCACCGAAAGTGGAGCGCTGGACGCCAACTACTCGTTCAAGCAGCGCTTCGAAGGCGCGCCGGGCACCAATCCAGAAGAGCTGATCGGTGCTGCCCATGCGGGCTGTTTCTCCATGGCGCTCTCCATGATTCTTGGCGAAAAAGGCTACACTGCGGAGTCCATCGATACACAGGCCAGCGTAACGCTGTCACAGGGCTCGAATGGTTTCGATATTTCGAAAATTCATCTTGAAGTAGAAGCCAGCGTGAGCGGAGCGGATGAAGCCGCTTTTAAAGAAGCCGCAGAGACGGCAAAAGAGAACTGCCCTGTTTCAAAAGTGTTGAATGCCGAGATTACCATGACCGCGAAGTTAAAAGGTTGATTTAATAACTTGTGTTATGGAAAAGGCGTCAAGTGCTTCTTTTGACTTTTGGTCGAGTTGGTTTTAAAGCTTAATGGAAGTGTTGCTTGGCGCCTTGCAGAGTGGCAAGGCTTTAGATGTCGCCTGAACGTATTGCTGTCTAGATGCTAAAAGGCCTTGGCAATTGCCAAGGCCTTTTTTAACGCTTACCGCTATCAGCGTTTAGTCACGCTCATACTCTTCGGCAGCTTCCAGTGCATCCTGTGATGCATTGACGCGAATCACATAGTCATCGCCGTCATCATCTTTCGTCAGTTCCAAAGAGTCCCATTCGACGGCAACGTCTTTTTCGCCCATGCCGAGGAACCCACCGATACCCATGACGACAGCCTGGATCTGACCATCTTCATCGATGACCAGGTCAGAAATGGTACCGATATCCTCATCTTCTTCTACGGTGCTTTTCACGTTGTTGCCGATCAGCGAATCAGCATGGAACGTGTTTTCAGGCTGCGTGGTGAGGTAGGTAGCTTCAGCTGCCACGGTTTCCTGAGCGCTGACCGAGCCAGCGGCAAACATGAAAGCAGGCACCATCAACGTACCGAGGAAAGCAGGTTTAATCATTTTCATGGCTATTGCTCCTTGCGCTTGCATTAGGACAGGGTGTGGTTGCACCGGTGTCTAAACAAATTAACGGTCATGGCTCATCAAACAGTGTGATTTGATAAAGGCAGTGTTTAATTGCCTAGCGCTATTCCTATAGCGTCCACCATTCACGTTACTCCTGAGGCGATTCCTCTCATGCCAACGATTCTATCAATAACCCGTATTACGGGTGGGCTGACAGAAACTGGTATTAAGGGAAAGCAACGTCTTGTCTTGCGCGTCACTGCGTCAAGACACTTATCAAGGTAGACGCTCCATAATGTTTTGCAAGATGAATGGCCATTTTTTTGTCATGGATTGAATCTAGATTCAAGCAATAAGTGCAGCACCTGCTGTGTCCAGGGCTCCTGAGTACTCTCCCAGGAACACCTGTGCCGGTGTCCGGTAACCGAGTCGCTTTCGAGGGCGGTCATTGAGCTTCCTGACCACCCTGCGCAGCTCGGCATCGGTGACCTGGCGGAAGTCTGTCCCCTTGGGAAAGTACTGCCTGATCAGGCCATTGGTATTCTCGTTGCTTCCACGCTGGCCGGAGCAGTAAGGGTCACAAAAGTAGATATCTGCGCTGACCGCCCGGCCAACGGCGACGTGACTGGCAAACTCGGAGCCATTGTCCAGAGTGATGGTTTTCACAGCTCCCCGGCGTGGCTTCAACAGCCGGATCATGGCCGCTTGCGTCAGGTCTGCTGAGACCCTGGGCAACCG